>NZ_JBNCAT010000092.1:0-500 GCF_049808495.1 Acinetobacter sp. G11 | reverse complement strand
TAGCAACATAAGTAAACGGTTTAGGCGAGATCACTTTATATACTGTAGGTTCTGTAGCTTTTTTGGCTGCCATTTATATTATTCCTCCTTTATTAAGGTTGCGTTGGAGCTTCAGGTTCAACAATACCTGTAATACCGTTGATAACCGCACCAGCATAACTATTTTTAAGTTCTAATGAATATTCACCGACAATCATTTGTTTTGCAGAGTCTCCGTTTTTAGCAAGTTTCTCAGCTGCCATTTTACGAAGTGGGCGAAGTTTAGTTTGGTTTAAGTCGACAATTGATAATGCACCATCAGGCATATGACGATTTAATACGATGTTACCTCGTCCATAACGAGTGTGAATTACATCAACAGTGATACCGATAATGTTGCCCCCACCTTGGATAGCAGGAATTACAACGCCTTTATCCACTTTGAATAACTTATCGATAAATTCAGCAACAGTTGACCCACATTGAACTAATTTATCGCCACCAGCACCTTTTTCCCAGCA
>NZ_JBNCAT010000091.1:0-501 GCF_049808495.1 Acinetobacter sp. G11 | reverse complement strand
TCTTTCACTGTCATTGTGCGAATGGGCAAAAGTGCATGAATCCAAAGCCAGTATTAAACTCAGTGTTGGCTTAAATCACAGCAATACCATTCCTGAATTTGTAGCGCTTGGGGATGGTATTGAAAATGATATGGTGCAAGGCAGAGCATTTAAATTTCCTGCTGGCAGCATTATCGTCTTTGATAAAGGATATGTTGATTATCAATGGTTTGCTCAGTTGACACATCAGAAAGTCAGCTTCGTAACTCGGCTACGCCCAAAGACAGTTTATCAAGTTAAATCAAGCCGCAACGTATTAGCGACTAAAGGCATTATTGCGGATGAATGTATTGAATTGAGCAGTGCGCATGCCAAGAAAAGAGGCGCACCTAAATTATTAAGACGTATAGCGTTTTATGATACAGATAAGAAAAGAACATTCGAATTTCTGAGCAACAACTTTCATCTGGCAGCATCCACCATTGCTGCAATTTATAAAGACCGCTGGAAGATTGAGTTATT
>NZ_JBNCAT010000090.1:0-544 GCF_049808495.1 Acinetobacter sp. G11 | reverse complement strand
ATTTATTTGAAAGAAAAACTTTAAAAGCTTTATTCTCACCCGATAAAATCCCCATCAAACAAGAGGAAGCTCATGTGAGCTTCCTCTTGTAAAAATTGTGGGACAGCAGTGCCCACTTGGGCTTTTTTTATTTACTTTTTTATTTAGCTAGAGGTAAGCAAAAGGCCATAACGTGCATTTAAATAATTTCCCCTACGGATAATGTCTGCCCCATTGGCATGGTAAACCACCAACTCCTGAGTAAAAGTGTCATAACTGAACGAATCAAAACAGTCCTGATGATGACTTAACCAGACCAAAGTGTCTGCCAATTGATCAGTAACAATGTAAGTATCTGCGGTAAAATCAATGCTCATGACTACAATTTCAAATAGCTTTAAATTGGTAGTTTAATCTTTTTTTCAATTTTTTCTAAGCATTAAAAAGTGAGCCTGAAGCCACTGCTGTCCCACAAATATCACAAGAAGAACCTCAATTGAGGTTCTTCTTGTTTTCGCCATTTTTTATCAGGCACAAAGAGTGACCTTAAAAGTTTCCTTTCAAA
>NZ_JBNCAT010000089.1:0-553 GCF_049808495.1 Acinetobacter sp. G11 | reverse complement strand
CGTTTTCCTCTAAAAGTTAAAAAATGGGTATAACGTGTCTTTTGTTCCGAAAAAAGGGGAGCAAAGTTATGCAAAGTGTTTTGAATAGAATAAACGATGATCTATACGCGCAAAAAATAAGTAACAGACAGTTATCTACAATACTAGATGTAAGTCACACAACCACTAACGCTATGTTATCAAACAAGAGGGAGTTTGATTTTATTCATTTTGTTAGGGTATTACAAATGCTTTACCCTAATGATGTTAATTTACGAAGAGAATGTTTGAGAGGGTTTATAAATAAAATCTCTCCTAAAAATGTAAGATTAGGAATGGAGTTTTTAAATTTATATGGTGAACTTGATTTGCAAAATATTTTAGTTGAAAAATCCGCTCAATCTTCAAATAGAGTGAATAGACAATTAGCTGAAGTATACGAATTATTACTTCGTAGAAGTGATGAAACGATCACGCGGAAAGATTTTCACCAAGAGGTCGAGAAAAAGGGAAAAGAAAAGAAAATTACCAGCAACGAACTACGTATAGTTTCTGATTTCGCGTTAATTTATTC
>NZ_JBNCAT010000088.1:0-583 GCF_049808495.1 Acinetobacter sp. G11 | reverse complement strand
GTACCAACTCCACCATCAGGATCTTAATCATGAGTAATCCAAAATTCATCCCCTCTACTCAATTAATAGTAGATGGGGATATTTATAATTTGCGACTAGATCGATACAAGCGAATACAGTTAGAAAATGAATACAACATGAATGTAAAACGTCACTATTCGATGATGTGTGTAAATGGAAACGTAGTAAATGAATATCAATTTGCAGCAATATTTTGGACTTTGTTGCGCGGTGGCGGTCAAAAGGTATCAAAAGAAAGAGCTTGTGACATTATTGAAGAAGCAGTAAACGCTGAAGATTGTGGTTTTGTTAAACTTTTCGAATCAGTGTTAGAAGCTCTTTCTGCTGCTTTTATGAATGAAGAACAGTTCAAAGAGTACAAAAGACTTATTGAGGTTTATAAGTCGGCAGAAAGCGAAGATGACACCCAAAAAAAGTAGATGATGACGAGCGTGATTTCGCAATAGCTATTCTTGATTTTGGTATAGAACCAGAGGTATTTTGGAGAATGACCGAAAGAGAGTTCTTCACACTCGTCATTCATGATTTACGAAGAAAAGAAGACGACATGTTACGAATGAGA
>NZ_JBNCAT010000087.1:0-591 GCF_049808495.1 Acinetobacter sp. G11 | reverse complement strand
AAGTCACAGGATATCTGGAAATCGTTTAATGAAGGTAAAGCGACTGCTGCTGATGTATTCAAATCGGTTATTGGTGATTTGAAAAACATGGATGATCAAGTAGAAGCTACTCAATTAGGAGTTTCTATTTTTGGCGTTAAATTCGAGGATATGGGTAACCAAGCTGTATATAGTTTAACTGATGTTAATGGCGGATTAGGCGATACCAAAGGTGCTATGGATAAGCTACGGAAAGCGCAAGAGGAAACTTTCTCTCAAAAGTGGCAGAAAACATTACGTGAAGCGCAATTAGCATTAGAACCGCTTGGAAAAATGCTATTGGATATTGCTATGGATGTTCTTCCTAAAGTTTCTGCTGCTGTTAAATCAGTTACTGAATGGTTTGCTAACTTATCTCCCGAAGCGCAGAAGACAGTAATAGCTATTGGTGGTATTGCTTTAGCTGCTGGTCCTACTCTTTCTATATTAGGAAGAATGGGAGGAGTAATTGGCGGCCTAGTTGGTAAAATCGGTAATTTCGCAACCGCCGCTCGTGCTGGTGCAGCTGCAACCGTTGCTGTTCAAGGTGCATCCGGTGCAGCTGCTTTAGGT
>NZ_JBNCAT010000086.1:0-596 GCF_049808495.1 Acinetobacter sp. G11 | reverse complement strand
TCCGGTGCAGCTGCTTTAGGTATGGGCGGATTAGGTGCTTCACTTGGTGCCGCTGCTTTAGCTGCTGCTCCTTGGTTAATTGGTGCTGCCGCTATCGGTGCTGCAGGATATGGGATTTATAAAGCTATGACTCAAGAAGCTGTTCCAGCTGTCGATTTATTTAAAAATCGTGTTAATTTAGCTGCTGATGGTACTGTTCAGAGTGTAGATAAGATATCTAAAGGTACACAAAAAGCTGTAGGTGCATTTATGGAACTGTCTCAAAAGACAGGGACTGAATTAACTAATATGTACGCTACACAAGCTGCTATCAACGAAGAGAATATGCCTAAAATCGTCGGTCAATTCGATGAGATGAAGAATCAAATCATTGCAGGATATGACCAACAAAAGAATGATGCTGTTACAAAAACGACAGAAATGTTCGCGACGATGGGCGCTATTACAGATCAAGAGAAAGCAAGTATCTTGGAAAAAATGACTGGTTACTATGACCAACAAAAGCAAAAGGCTCAAGATAACCAAAATCAGATTATCCAAATTCTAAATACTGCTAAAGAACAAAAACGAGCGTTAACCACTGACGAATACAATCA
>NZ_JBNCAT010000085.1:0-604 GCF_049808495.1 Acinetobacter sp. G11 | reverse complement strand
ATCGTTGATACCACTCACTTCCCGTAACATATAATTCCAGTTATTTATGCATGATTTTATACATAGCGTAGTTTAGCGGGTTTTCAGCACCTAATCACCGTTATTTCCTGCATAAACTTCACATTGTTAACTATCTCTATTTTTCACCTCGACGTAACTCTCAATTATGTATAAAACACAATTAATCAACGCACCTAGGAACAGAAGTCCTCCGATAATTCCGATTCCATAAAAAACTATCTTTAGAAACAAATAAAAGGCGACTACTAATATTTCTGTCATTACGATTTCACCTTTCTATTTTCGTTCGTTGTGTTCGTTTGTTTTGTAACATATCGATAATACATGCGAAGGATGATTACCCATATTAGAATTCCGAAGAAGTCTACCCAATTCATCCCCATATAAGCCACCCTGTTCCTAATCCGATTAAGAAAATAACAAATCCTATCCCAATGATTTGTAGTAAAGCTTTCAAGATAACTTCACCTAACCCAAACATCCCCTCACCCCTTATCTTTCCTTAACAACAAACAAGACGCCACCCAGATCACGGCAGCGCCTACGATAATTGCTATTGGTTTAATCATTGTTCATCAGCAAT
>NZ_JBNCAT010000084.1:0-661 GCF_049808495.1 Acinetobacter sp. G11 | reverse complement strand
CGCAGATCAAGGGGCTGAACCTGATGGCTGATTTTGAGGTGTTCGTATCGCTGAGCTGCCATAACTGTCCGGATGTGGTGCAAGCCCTCAACCTGATCGCGATCTATAACCCGGGCACCACCGCGACCATGATTGACGGGGCCTTTTTCCAGGATGAAGTGGAACAGCGCAAAATCATGGCGGTGCCGATGCTGTTTCAGGACGGCAACCATATCGGTCAGGGCCGTATGACCTTGGAAGAAATCATTGCCAAACTGGACAGCAATTCTACAGCCAAAGACGCCGCAAAGTTAAATGCCAAAGACGCGTTTGATGTGCTGGTGATTGGTGGCGGACCTGCTGGTAACACCGCAGCGATTTATGCGGCGCGTAAAGGCATTAAAACAGGAATCGTAGCGGAACGTATGGGCGGTCAGGTCATGGATACCATGGACATTGAAAACTTCACTTCCGTACAGAAAACCCAGGGTCCGAAATTTGCCGCCGAGATGGAAGCGCATGTACGTGAGTACGGAGTGGACATCATGAACCTGCAAAAAGTGTCTGCCATTAAAGGTGCGGATGAAACGGCGAATGGCCTGGTTGAAGTCACCTTGGAAAATGGGGCGAAGTTAGAATCAAAAACCATCATTCTATCGACTGGTGCACGCTGGAGAGAGAT
>NZ_JBNCAT010000083.1:0-784 GCF_049808495.1 Acinetobacter sp. G11 | reverse complement strand
CGAAAAAGGAGTGTAATGCTATGACGGTTATGGATATGTACACAGAAGCAAAGAAGGATGGAATTACTAGTACTTGGCTGTTAATCGAGTACCTTGTGTTCGAAAGAAAAGCGATTACCTTCGCTGATGGAATGGACAAGCTTAGTTACTTCTTTGAAGAAAGGTTCAGAAACAAGATGAATGAGTACCTGGTGGATTACATGATACAGCGCGGAATTAATGCGGCAGCGTAAGGGTGATGAGAAATGGATAAAGATGCAGATAAATTGAAGGATTTGTACGCAAGAGCAGCGGGGCTGGATGAAAGTCTTCCTGGTGACTTGCTACAAAAGTTAAAAATATACGGCGACATCCTTTCACTGACGGGAAAATTACACGCAGCAGCGCTAAGTGATTGGAAAATGGCTGAAGCGATTCGGAAAGAAACAATATCGAAATGCTTTACTTACAATCCGAACGGAACGGCAAAGGAACGTGAAATGCAAGCGGAGTTTGCAGCAAGTGAACATAGAAAAGCGGAAGCGCAAGCGGAAGCGTCATGTATGAGATGGAGAAATGCTTATAACTCAACAACAGAAATTATAAACATTTTGAAGATACAACTAAGGGATATGAAAGATTTAAATAGCGGAGGCGTTTAAAATGGTCGATCAGCTATCACTTGAAGATATATTAGGACCTTTTAATTGTGAAGCAAAGAGTACAGCGGAGAAATTCTTAGCGAAGCCACAGGGAATCCCTACTTATGCCGTGGATTTCTACGATAAAGACTTAAGACAAAAGT
>NZ_JBNCAT010000082.1:0-787 GCF_049808495.1 Acinetobacter sp. G11 | reverse complement strand
GGTGGTGTTTCAAAAAGTATGCTAGCGTTAAACAAATCCGTTATTAAGGTAAAAGAAAGTCAAATCAAAGGCTTTAAAATGATTTTCGAGCTTTTTAGAAAAGTTGCAACTTCTCCTAAATCCACGCCTGATTCGATGACGAATTCTACAATTGTTACCTTCAATACCGACGGTAAAAAACTTACCGATCACTTGCTTGCAACATTGAAATGCTGTGATAAAACTATCCCAATGATCACTCGCAATTCGAGCATATTGAACCCCAAGCTTTTTAAGTCTAGCTTTAAGACGTTGAACCGTTGCTAAATCCCGCTTACCCCAAACATAAGCAACAACTTCTCCAGATTCTCGATGGTAGGCATAAATAAGCCATTGTTTATTTTTCTTATTCCCTACAAAAGTCCAAAGTTCATCGACTTCAAGACATTCGTAGTGGCTTTGTTTAGGCTGAATCTGATAGATCGATTCACTTAAGGTTCGTAATACCTTGCCAATGCTGATACGCTCGACTTCAGCAATATCTCTTACACCGCTTCCTCTGACCATTAAATGTAATATCTTGCCGGTAATACCTGAGTTACACCCTTGATAGCTTAATGCATGATCACCAATAAACTGACGTTTGCAATCTTTGCATTGATGGTTTTGTTTCCCATCTACTTTGATGCCATTTCTCTTTATATTGTTACTTAGACAGGTAGGACATTTGATTTGTAGCGTTATTTTCATACCTCTATTTTATCAAAAGCCATATTGTTTTTTTCAGCATACTTTTTGAAACACCACC
>NZ_JBNCAT010000081.1:0-798 GCF_049808495.1 Acinetobacter sp. G11 | reverse complement strand
TCATCAAGATGATGGAAGGTTTCTTGAATGACGAAAGATATCTTGAGTATAAGAAACCTGAACAAAAGAAACAACCAACAGCTAACTTTGATATTGATAATTTACTTGATTGAGGTGTAACGGATGGATAAGTACCAGGTTCATTACGAAAACGAATGTCATAGTCTCAGCATGATGATGCGAGATAACAGTTTAATAGATGAAACACGATTAAAACCGAAACATTATATGAATCCGCATAACAAAAGCTTATTTAAAGTCATGAAGGAATTACGTGATGAGGACAAGCCAGCTGATATGAACTCTCTTGCTCAAGTAGGAGAGAACAAAATGGCAATGTTCGGCGGTGTAAATACATTAAGTAACGTTTATGGATTGGGAGTATTAAGTCATAACTTCAAATTCACACAAGATAAGATGATCGAGTTCGTAGCGATTGAAGAAGCTTTACAAGAAGTTGAGAACTTTAAGGATAAAACGAAATTCGTACACAACTCTAAGCAACTAAATGAATTAATTTCAAAGATTAATAACGTTCAGGTTGCCACTATAAAGCCACAGCCTTCTTTTAAAGAGAAGTTGCAAATGAGGGTGCAACAACATAGCCAAATGCCAGAACAAGGCTTGAGCGGAACGCCAACAGGGTTTACGAGCATCAACAAAGCGTTAGACGGATGGCAACCTTCAGATTTAATAATTGTAGCTGCAAGGCCATCTGTTGGTAAGACAGCTTTCGTATTAGAAACGATGAGACGTGGAGCAAAAGCGAGTAAAGATTACATGGGAACATTCTTCTCA
>NZ_JBNCAT010000080.1:0-873 GCF_049808495.1 Acinetobacter sp. G11 | reverse complement strand
TATCCCTCTAGCTCGTAAATCCTTTATGATCCATGCTAGTTTCTTTTGTTCGTATTCGTCCCGTTGCTGTTTATCCATCAATTTCATCCTTCATCATTTTCTTTATGCTTTTGTAGTTCAATCCTACAAAGATAAGAAATACAATTAATACCATGAAGTGAGAGAATGAACTTTCTTCCATTGTTTATTCCTCCTCTTCTTCCCAAAGTATGTTTAAAGCTGTTTCAATTAACCCTTCTAGATACTCGGTTCTGTTAACGATGCTTGGGAATGATCCATGTGAATTAGTGAGTGTTGCGGGATATCGTTCTCTCACATCAGAGAAAGCTGCTTCTAAAACCTCAATAGCTTCTTTGACTTGACTCATGCTGTTGCACTTCCTTTGTTAAGAAGCTTGTCTGCTACTCGCACCGCATCTTCTAATTGATTTGTCATGGATAAGTACTGTGGTCTAGTTAAGTCTTTAAGACTGTGTTTTTCTTTGTAGTTGGTAATGCGTAATTTCAAGTTTGTTTTGTAAGCTGTGTTAAATGCATCCGTAAATGATCGCCATGCACTTGATATAGTCATTTTTTCTTGGTGAGCATATCGTCTAATCATTTTGTTTAAACGCTGCTGCAAGTCACCGATAGTGTCGATTCTGTCGTAGTTATCTAATCGATGTTGTACAGTTGTCACTTGTTGCTGTAGTTGTGACATTCGTCTTTCACTTTCCATATTTTGTTGAGCTAACATATAGATCAACTCGGCTGGTGATTTCGCTTGTTGTTGGGGGAATCGCTTTTCTACTTCAATGAAGTATTTTCTAATAACTCGTCCAGCTTCGTTATTTTGTACCATTGCCACTTCTTTCGCTGTATCTAATGTGAGCCA
>NZ_JBNCAT010000079.1:0-938 GCF_049808495.1 Acinetobacter sp. G11 | reverse complement strand
GCAAAATAGTAGCCCTGAAAATCATCACATTCATATTTTTTTAGAAACTGGGCTTGATCCTGATTTTCTATTCCTTCAGCAACCACGTGCAATCCTAGTTGATGAGCCATAACAATAATGGCTGCGACAATCGCGCCATCTTTTTCATTTTGAGGTAAATGTTCAATAAAACTGCGATCAAGTTTTATCTCATCCACAGGTAAAGTCCGTAAATAACTCAGACTCGAGTATCCTGTGCCAAAGTCATCGACAGAAACCTTGATGCCCAAATCACGAACAGCTTTTAGAATTTCTAAAGAACGGTCAGCACCCGCAATTAACATGGTCTCGGTGACTTCAATTTTTAATAACTCGGGCTGTAACTGGGTATCTGCAAGCGTTTCCTGCAATTCATGCAAAAAGCCTGTGCGCTTAAATTGTAAAGGGGAAAGATTGACAGCTACACTCAGGTTAGCTCCGTTTTTCTTGTTCCACGCTACAATATCCTGACAGGCTTGCTGTAACACCCATTGGCCAATGACGACAATCTGGCCGGTTTTTTCAGCAAACGGAATGAATTCTACCGGAGAGATAAAGCCTCTTTGTGGATGCTGCCAACGGATTAAGGCTTCGACACTTTTTAATTGGCCTGAGCGAGCATCAATAACGGGTTGATAGACTAACCTGAACTGCTTTTCTTGCATGGCAACCATTAATTCGTGGCGCATCAGCACGTAATCGATTTTCGGTGTGCCGATAGAATTAAACGCATACCAATGCCAGGCATTTCCGCCTTCTTTTTTCGCTTCATTCATGGCATGTATCGCATGATGAAGTAATTGAGTCGATTTTTCTATTTGAGGGTCATCATCTGCAATGCCAATACTCGCACTCATATGAATTTTATGGCCATCAAGCTCAAATGGAGCTGACAGGCTTTTTAATATTTGCTCTGCAAT
>NZ_JBNCAT010000078.1:0-957 GCF_049808495.1 Acinetobacter sp. G11 | reverse complement strand
GATCGAAATGGAGATGATCTTCAAAATCCCGATGCTGAAGAACACGGCTTGGGAGAAAGAGACCCCCCAGGTGATCGAACTATACCGTAAGGTTTCTGACTCGAGAAATCTCTGAAAAAGGCAAAAAGAGGTAAGTTTGCGTGAAATGACAATTCCTTGCAACGATACCGTTGGTATCAAGATATGGACGAGAAAAACGATTGAATTCGACCGTTTTCACAAACTTTTTTTAATTTTCCGGACCTGAAAAACAACCATAATTGCAACGAGGATAAGGATACATGTGCTGGCTCCAGTTTGTGGAGAAAGATGATGCTCTTTTTATTTTTTTAAAAACATAAAAAAAAGTTGCAAGGAGGATCATTTATTTATTAAAAGATTTGTTACATTCTCGAATTTATAAAATTACATATCGATTGCGTAATGGTCATCCCCTTTCAAAGACATGGTATCCAATTCCAATAAACGTGTAGAACAAATGCTGGTATTTGGGTAAGGAAAAAGGTACGTCATTCTATTTCACTAAGGAGGATTTCAGATGCGCGCCGTAACGTACCAAGGAGCGAAGGATGTTCAAGTCAAACAAGTAAAGGATCCATCGATTGAAAAAAACGATGACATCATCGTCAAAATCACATCGACTGCCATTTGTGGTTCAGACTTACACATCTATCAGGGGAATATGCCGGCTCACAAAGACTATGTCATTGGTCATGAACCGATGGGCATCGTTGAAGAGGTGGGACCAGATGTGACGAAGGTCAAGCGAGGAGACCGGGTTGTGTTACCGTTTAACGTTGCTTGTGGTCACTGTTTCTTTTGTGAACATGATATGGAAAGTCAATGTGATAACTCGAACGGAAATCCCCATGTCGATACAGGTGGGTATTTCGGTTTCACAGAAGAGTTTGGTGGACATCCTGGTGGTCAGGCGGAATATTAGAAAGTTCCGTTTGG
>NZ_JBNCAT010000077.1:0-980 GCF_049808495.1 Acinetobacter sp. G11 | reverse complement strand
TAGCTCAAACTGCATTTGAACAGGCCTTGCAAGGCCACAGTCAACACCTGGAAATCCAGGCACAGAATGCCTTGGGGAAATGTTACTGGCTAGACCTCACTTATTTACCTATTCAACAAGCCCAACAGGTGGTCGGTGTATTTGGGATTGCCCATGATATTACCGAACGGCATGAAACCGAAGAAATGTTACGGCTACTGAAACGTAGTGTCGATGCCAATCCTCATGGCATCGTGTTGACTAAGGCCACCGCGGACCAGGCCATTGAATATGTGAATCCTGCTTTTGAAAGCCTGACGGGTTATAAAAAAGAAGAAATCACCGGTAAAAATTGTCGCTTTCTGCAAGGTCCCGAAACAGATCCAGAGGCAGTGTATAAAATCCACAATGCACTTCAAGAACAGCAAGAAATCCAGGTGACCTTAAAAAACTATCGTAAAGATGGCAGCTGGTTCTGGAACCAGCTCATATTAGGACCCGTTTTTGATGATAAAAATTTTTGCACGCACTTTATCGGGATTCAGCAAGATATTACCCAACAGCGGGCGAATAGCGAATATATTGCCCGTCAGCAAACCCATGACAGTTTAACCGGATTAATTAACCATCATACTTTTGAAAAAATACTGGATGTTGCCTTCCACCTTCAGCATGACAATCCTCGCTCCCTGATTGTGATGTATGTTGATTTAGATGGATTCCAGCCTTTAAATCAAAGTTTGGGGCACATCATTGGTGATCAACTTCTGATTGCTGTAGCAAATCGCCTGCGTCAGGTCATTCAAGAAGAAGATATCATTTCTCATTTTTCAGCAGATGAATTTGGCATACTTTTGAATAAATGCCATGATTTAAAACAAGTCGCTATCATTGCAGAGCAAATATTAAAAAGCCTGTCAGCTCCATTTGAGCTTGATGGCCATAAAATTCATATGAGTGCGAGTATTGGCATTGCAGATGATGACCCTCAAATAGAAAAA
>NZ_JBNCAT010000076.1:0-1037 GCF_049808495.1 Acinetobacter sp. G11 | reverse complement strand
CTTAGATTCTCAAATGAAGTGCAACAGAGATTAAATTATTGGAAGGAAGCAAGATGAGCTAGCATTTTGCTTCCGACCGACCAAAGTCAAAGTTGCATCATGAACTACACTCATCTTACCCAAGAAGAAAGATATCAGATTTATACTTTGTTACGTGAAGGTTTTTCTAAACGTTATATCGCTTGGAGACTGAATCGCTCACCTTCAACCATTTCTAGAGAAATCAAACGTAATCGAGCGAGAAATGGCTATTTTGCTAAACATGCCAATAAAGTAGCTCGAAGACGGCATTGTCCTAATCCTAAAAGAATCCCTTGTGAAATATGGGCACATGTCATCTCTTATCTTGATCTTCAATGGAGTCCTGAACAGATTGCTTCTCGTGTTCCAGTCAGTTTGCATTCAATTTATCGCTTTATACGGCAGGATAAAAATAAGGGCGGTACACTCTTTCATAACCTACGTTTCAGAAATCAAAGAAAGAGGAAATACGGCTCTCCTGAAACCCGTGGTCAGCTGAGTAATCGTAAAAGCATTCATGACAGACCTATTGAGATTGAGCAGCGGACTCGCTTTGGTGATTTGGAAATAGATACGATTGTTGGTAAGAAGCATCAGCAATCATTGGTCTCTATTGTAGATAGGAAGACAGGTTATTTATGGCTGAAAAAGTGTAGCTCACGCAAGGCAGAGGAAATTTGCCAAACAACCATCAGCCTTCTTGAGCCGATCAAAGATCAGCTCAAGACGATTACTGCAGATAATGGTAAGGAGTTCAGCCTGCATGAGTATACTGCTCAAGAATTAGAAATAGACTGGTATTTCGCTGATCCTTATAGCGCTTGGCAACGAGGCACGAATGAAAATACCAATGGCTTAATCAGGCAATATATTAAAAAAGGCAGTAATTTAAATGCCTATACGGATGAATATATTGCAGAAATCACTCAACGTTTGAATCATCGCCCAAGAAAAAGACTCGGCTTTAAAAGTCCGAGTCAGGTATTATGGCAACAACATGGTGTTGCACTTCAAAT
>NZ_JBNCAT010000075.1:0-1039 GCF_049808495.1 Acinetobacter sp. G11 | reverse complement strand
GGCTTTGTTGCACAAACATAGCTTAGAAGGCTTCTTCAGCAATATAATTTCAGAATGAAGAAGCCTGCACCTAAAATCTATCGTACAACTAATTGGTCATCCTATAATCAAGCTTTAATTAACCGAGGTAATATCTCCATTTGGTTTGATCCAAAGACTCAGTGGTATGCACAATTACAAGGCAAGCAAGGTCGAAATCAAACCTACTCCGATACAGCAATTCAATGCTGCTTAATGATCAAATCTCTATTTCGACTCTCTTTACGTATGGTGACAGGTTTTGTTCAAAGCCTGATTAAACTCTGTGGATTAGATTGGACAGCTCCAGATTACACTACGCTTTGTAGAAGACAAAAGCATATTGATATTGCGATTAGCTATCAAAAAAGTCGTGATGGTCTCCATCTACTCGTGGATTCTACTGGCTTGAAGTTTCTAGGTGAAGGCGAATGGAAATGCAAGAAACATGAGGCTGAATATCGTCGCCAATGGCGTAAGCTTCATATTGCTATAGACGCTGAAACTCTTGAAATACGTGCAGTTCAGCTCACAACGAATAATGTCAGTGATTCACAAGTACTCGAAGATTTACTAGCCCAAATTCCCTTAGATGAGCAAATTGATTCTGTCTATACAGATGGTGCTTATGACACAAAGTACTGCCGACAAGTCATTTTAGATCGAGATGCACATGCAGTGATTCCTCCCAGGAAGAATGCAAAGCCTTGGAAAGATCAGCAAGCGAGGTCTATAGAGCGGAATGAGTTATTGAAAACCGTCAAACGGCTAGGAAGGTCACTTTGGAAAAAATGGTCTGGTTATCATCGTCGAAGTTTGGTGGAAACCAAGATGCATTGCATCAAATTATTAGGCGATAAATTAACAGCAAGGAGCTTTCCGAGTCAGGTGAATGAGATCCATGCACGTACAGCGGTATTGAATAAATTCACAGAATTAGGGCGCCCTCATACCCAAGTTGTCACTTAAATTTAGATCACTTAGGGGAGCTCAGCCTTTCAAACCTTTATGCAACAAAGCC
>NZ_JBNCAT010000074.1:0-1105 GCF_049808495.1 Acinetobacter sp. G11 | reverse complement strand
TTAGGTAGTTCGTCTTGCAGATATAAAGTTAACTGCTTTGTATTACCCCAAACACGATCAGAAAAGTTTTGATTCTTTACCCACTTCTTATATAACGTAGCTCGCAATACTTCCTCACTAACAGCGTGATAAGTGCCAGTCATTCCGTAATACATAGCATTGTCATACAGGTTGCGATAATATGTTTCCTGGTAAGTAAGAGATAACTTATCTTTTAGTATCTCTTCTTCCATAGCCCCCATTTCATAGAGCTTGTACATGATATTAACCATGAGTCCATCCAATCGTTGTAACTTATAGAAGCTGTAACGTATCTCTGTAAAGTTATTAAGCTGCGGATACCTTGCAATAAGTTCCTGATAGTTGGAATATAAGTCTTTTCTTTCACTTACACTCATTTCTTGCATCAACTTATAATACTCAATTACATTGTCCTTACCGTATTTATCGTAATAGCCCTGTATAAGTAATTCTATTTCAGCTAACTTCTCTTGAAAGAATGCCTGATACAGTAATAAACCGTCATCAGCGTGTTTGTCCGCTACCTTTATTATCTGTTGCTTTCTCTTGGTCCAGTACTTCTCCTGTTTGTCCTGTGTCATTTGGGTTCACCTGCCCGAAATCACCGAAACTGTTCATTTCATTCATTTTCTCTTCTCGTTCTCTCTGTTTCTGTTCCATTTCTGCATCTACATCATCAATAGCAGGGATCATACCGAGTACAGTACGTTCAGATAAGATTGTTGTTAGTTTCGTTAATGTATCAGCTAAGTAACCTAAATCAACAGGTAATGTACGAGTAAAGTCAGCGTATATATTTGAACTTACAATACTATTCATACCTTGTTTGATACGCATATAAGCAACAATACCTTCAAACATGTCTCGTAATCCCTTTTCGAACCACGATTCAGTTAGATTAGCTTTAAACTCAAGAGCAATCAGTTTCCACTTACGAGCTTCACCGGATTCATTACCACCCGCGAAAGCCTCATCGTTTACGTCGACCGATTTCGAGAAACGGAATATGTTCTTTTCTAACATTCCAACAAAGTATTCAAAGAAGTCTTTTGGCATCATCTTAGTTAAAAATGTAGCGTTGCCA
>NZ_JBNCAT010000073.1:0-1147 GCF_049808495.1 Acinetobacter sp. G11 | reverse complement strand
TATTTGAAAGGAAACTTTTAAGGTCACTCTTTGTGCCTGATAAAAAATGGCGAAAACAAGAAGAACCTCAATTGAGGTTCTTCTTGTGATATTTGTGGGACAGCAGTGGCACTCAGGCGCTCTTTTTTATAGCAAATATTTTATATGAAAGAATATTCTGAACAATGGTGACAAAATCAGCAATTAATCGCCGACACTATCTGAATAAAATTTTCCAGTACCTGCTTCAAATTTAGATACAAGAAAAAAGATGAAATTCGTTGCACTCTTTTTCTATCTAATCATTCAAGTAGAACCTTGTGAATAGCGTGGTTTACACTTGATAGCAAGCGAAATTTCAGACCAAATATGACTTGTAGCAGATTGATTCAACTACAAAGCGATACTCAATAAACATTTTTTGTACTAAAATAAAAAAGTCTAACTATCCGCAAATAGTTAGACCCTGGATCATATTGAACGGTGGATTTACTTTACGGTCACAGTAATACTACCAGTGTTCACAGCACCAATAGCTGAAGTTTTGATGCCATCAATATGATTCACTTTTCCATCTACATTTACAGATGCATCAATAGCTGCTGAATTAAAGGCTAAATTCGCTGCAGTGTAATTACTCAGAGTTTCAGAGAACTGGTCATAAGTGTCAGTATTCAATGATGTACTGATAGAGCTTTCAAACTCTGATGAGCGTTCAGTACGCCATTCTTCCAAATTACGCGCCGCACTTCTTTCAGCATCAAGAGTTGTCTCTAATGTACCCGTATTCACTGCGCTCAAATTGCCTTGCTGCAAATTGATACTACCGGTGTTTACCGCACCAATTGCTGAAGTTTCTACTGCGATTTTGTCTCCCACATTATTCAGTGAGTTATACCGCCCATCTACATTGACCGTTGCATCAACAGTAGCGGTATTAATGGCAAGGTTAAGCGCAGTACCATTTGGCTGGGTATGTTGAGATAAAAGATTTAAGGCACCATTTAACCCAGTATCTACAGTGACCTCTTGAGCATTAGCCATGGCTGCACCAGATACGAAGGCAACAGATAAGGCGATTGTTTTGATAGTCTTATTCATGGTTATTTTCCTTTTTTCTAATTTTGAAGTACTTCTCGCTAAGCACTTCTTTTTATAATGGGAGCGA
>NZ_JBNCAT010000072.1:0-1189 GCF_049808495.1 Acinetobacter sp. G11 | reverse complement strand
CTACGTTTGATTGGTTTTGGAAAAAAAGAAGAATTTAAGAAAGTGCTAGCAATTTTAAGAAAGAAAAAGCCTGATAGGACAAGGATCCTATGAAATTTGTCGTGTACAGAGAGAATATAGTTTTGAATAGGCTTGTATACCTTTTACTACATCCAATTTAACATCATCAAAATTTGGTTCAGGTGATCGCATTTTTATAATTCCATGCAGCATTTCATCTTTTAATTTTATATATAAAATATCTGGTTTATCTTGCTCATTAAAACTATCACCTACATTTTTTTGGATTTCATGAATAAACCTAAACTGATCATACTGTCTAACCATCAAAACATTTAAAGCCTTTTTAATATCAATTTCTAGTTCCTTAACACAATCAAACTTTTCAATCTGTTCAAATAATTTAAGAAAAGGAATAACTCTCTCATCCACTCTAGAATCACTTCTAAAACCACCTGATCCATAAATACTTTTTTGGACTAAAACTCTGAACAATTCTGTTCTAGCTTCTTTTAACTCCCCTATGGTCTTTTCAGCTTCCGTTCTCAATTCCTTTAACTTGACACCATTTCCTGCAATAGAAAATTCCTGCACCTCAGCAGCAAAGGCTACAATCAATCCAATCACAGCAAATCCAAGACTTAAAGTGACGAATTCAGCTCCTGATATTTTATCTAAAGAAATTAAAAGCCATAAACCACAAGCTATTCCAGCCAAGCTAACAAAAGCTCCAAAAACAATATTATTTTTTGATTTTTGTTCTTTCGTTTTCAATTTTTATTCCATATGTTTTTAATTAACTAATTCATTATAACAAAGAAATAAATTTTAAAATTCAAAAAGTTATTTTACAAAAAACTAAAATAAAATCACATGACCCGCGACATGGATATTGCTCGTTTGGTAGGGATACAGGGATGCATCCTCTACCAAACAAAGCCGTTTTATTCCCTTGCAGAATATATTCTTCATGCTTCAAAAGTAAAACATTGCTTACGGGTTATTTATTAAAATTTTGCACCATCAGTGCAGCTGTGTCTTTATTAAAATATCCAACACAAAAAAACCACCTCACGGTCACTACTGTCCCACAGTTTACTTTAAATAAAAAAACCTGAGTCTAAATAGTTAAAATATGAGTGCAAACAAACACTTTAACTATAAAGGACTCAGGTTTTGTCACATCAGA
>NZ_JBNCAT010000071.1:0-1213 GCF_049808495.1 Acinetobacter sp. G11 | reverse complement strand
CACTGCTGTCCCATAGTTTACTTTAAATAAAAAAACCTGAGTCCGAATAGTTAAAATATAAGTGCGAACAAACACTTTAACGACCAAGGACTCAGGTTTTGTCACATCAGAATACCGTATTTCATCAGCTGATTAAACCTGTCATACGACAGGATTTTGAACACCTTGTGAAAAAATATCATGTTGGACAGAAATTTAGATCGGCTTCCCGATGGGATCAGTTTGTTGCCATATTGATGTCTCAACTCTCCTGCCGGCAAAGCCTGCGGGATATTCAATCCAATCTGGAGTGCCAACAGGAGAAGCTTCATTATCTCGGAGCAAAATCTATTCCGCGAAGCACACTGGCACGAATCAACGAGCAACAGCCTGCTGCCTTGTATGAACAGCTGTTTTACAAGTTGCTTCAATACTATGAACGCTCAAAAGTCGCTCATAAATTTCGCTTTAAGAATCCTCTATATTCCCTTGATGCCAGTCACATTGACCTCTCGCTTTCCTTATGTGGATGGGCCAAAGTTCATGACTCAAAAGCCAGTATGAAACTCAGCATAGGATTGAATCACAGCAATCATATTCCTGAATTTGTTGCAGTTGAAAATGGCAAAGAAAATGACATGGTACAAGGCCGAAAATTCCAGTTTCCTTCTGGCAGCATTGTGGTCTTTGATAAAGGCTATGTCGATTACCAATGGTATGCGAGTCTCACTGCTCAAAACGTTGGATTTGTCACACGTCTTAGACCCAAGGCTGTGTATCAGGTGATCCAGCAACATTCCGTGCTTGAGTCCAAAGGCATTCTAAAAGATGAAACCATTCAGCTGAATAGCGCACATGCCCTAAAAAGAAAAGCACCAGTACTCAGAAGAATTGAATATAGAGACCGTCAAAGTGGCAAGCACTTCAGCTTTCTCAGCAATAACTTTCATTTGGCCGCCTCTACCATTGCAGCGATTTACAAAGACCGCTGGAAAGTAGAATTGTTCTTTAAAGCGATTAAACAGAATCTGAAATTAAAAGCCTTTTTAGGCCGAAGCAGGAACGCGATTCAGACGCAAATCTGGATTGCGATGATCGCCTATTTACTGGTGAGTTTCGCTCAACATTTAGGGGAAGCGGGTTGGACAGTTCAACGCTTACTCAGAATAATTCAAGTGAATTTATTTGAAAGAAAAACTTTAAAAGCTTTATTCTCACCCGATAAAATCCCCAT
>NZ_JBNCAT010000070.1:0-1230 GCF_049808495.1 Acinetobacter sp. G11 | reverse complement strand
TGAATAGCCACCAAAATTCTAGACACACCTAACCATCTTTTGATGGGCCTTTTCATAATCTAATGGAGAACGCTGACCATTGGAACCATGTCTGCGTTTTGAATTGTAGAACATCTCAATATATTCAAAGATATCAGACCTAGCTTCAGTTCTTGATGCGTATATTTTCTTCTTAATTCTTTCTCGCTTTAACAACTGAAAGAAACTCTCAGCAACAGCATTATCATGGCAATTTCCTCTGCGACTCATACTACATTCCAGATTGTGCTGCTTAAGGAATGTTTGCCATTCATGGCTCGTATATTGACTGCCTTGGTCAGAGTGAATCAGAACTTTATTCTGTGGTTTTCTCCGCCACAGAGCCATTAATAACGCATCTAAAACCAGATCTGTCGTAATTCTGGATTTCATAGACCAGCCAACTACAAGTCGTGAGAACAGGTCGATTACCACTGCGAGATACAGCCATCCTTCATGAGTACGAATATAGGTAATATCAGTCACCCATAATTGGTTCGGCTGCGCTGGATTAAATTGGCGGTCTAAAGTGTTTGCAACAACAACTGACGGAGTACCTGCATGAGCTCTAGGTTTACGATAGCCACGCTGCGATTTAAGACCATTCGCCTTCATGAGTCGATGTACTCGATTGATCCCACAACTTTCGCCAACATCTTTCAAATCACAGTGAATCTTGCGATAGCCATAGACTCCACCAGATTCCAGCCAGAATTGTTTAATCAATCCTGAAAGCTGTTGCCGTTTCCTGGCAGTTTTACTGGTGGGTTGCTTTAGCCAGGCGTAATAACCACTGTGATGAACATCCAGAGTTGAACATAAACGACGGACAGGCCATATGTGCTGATTGTCCTGAATAAAGGCGTACCTCATTTGGACTGGCTTGCGAAGTACACCGCGGCCTTTTTTAAGATGTCCCGTTCTTCAGTTACTCTTTGTAGTTCTTTTCTAAGCTTTACTAGCTCTGCAGTTGGATCTGCTGATTGAGTAACTTTGGGTTGTTGAGGATCATAGCGTTTAATCCAGGCATATAAACTATGTGTAGTTGTACCTAAACGCGCAGCAACCTCGGCCACACTATAACCTTTCTCGGTAACTTGCTTTACTGCTTCAATTTTGAATTCTTCAGGATATCGTTTACTGCTCATAAGCACCTCGTTAATTAGCCATTTTATCTAACTAAAAGGTGTCTACAAAATTAGTGGCTATTCA
>NZ_JBNCAT010000069.1:0-1252 GCF_049808495.1 Acinetobacter sp. G11 | reverse complement strand
GCGCACTTAGCCATTGGATTTCATCCAATGGTGCGACAAGGGGTAAATCCCCTTTGTAATCCCCTGACCAACATATACATGTTGGTAATTTCGATAAATCGAAATAAAGAGCAAAAGCAAAATGGCGATATATCATTTTTCAGTTAAAACGATTAGTAGAGGTAATGGACGATCGGCCGTTGCTTGTGCTGCATATCGTTCAAGTGAAAAATTGGTATGCGATTTTTATGGAAAAGAACAAGACTACACAAGAAAAACTGGTGTCGAATTTACAAAAATCTATGCACCTGAAAATACAAATACTGAGTTACTCAAGCGCCAAACACTTTGGAATGAAGTCGAAAAGGTTGAACGTAGAAAAGATGCATTACTTGCAAGAGAGTTTGAGATTGCATTTCCCAGTGAGTTAAACGCTGAACAGCGTGAAAATATGCTCAATGAACTTTGCCGAAACCTCGTTAAAAAATACGGTGTCATCGTTGATGCTGCTATTCATGCACCTCATACAGACAGTGGAAGTGATGAACGCAACTACCATGCACACATCATGTTCACAACCCGAAGTATTAATGAGCAGGGTGGCTTTTCAGCAAAAAAATATAGGGACTTCAGTCGTGACAATGGCACAGAAACTGTAAGCCACTGGAGAGAATCATTTGCAGAGTTATGCAATCATCACCTGGAACAAAATGGATTTGATGAACGTGTCGATCACAGAAGTTATGAAGACCAGGAAAGTGACCTAGAAGCAACTCAGCACGAAGGTCCTCAAGCGACATACCTCCGGAGACGAGGGATATTTACAGAAATTAGTCTGAAAAATGATGAAATTAAGCTACGTAATTTAAAAATCAAAAAGGTCATCGCACTGGATGAAAACATCAAAGTATCTGAGGATCTTGTTCAAAAAGTACGAAGTGAGCTTCAGTTTCAATACTCTCAAGCTGAGTATTCAGAAAAAACTTCTCAGAAACTTTATGAATTCCAAAATGAAGAATTATCAAAATTAACAACAAAATTAGACACGATGAGTTCTGCAATATCAGAACTACGCAAAAAAGAGCCTTTATTTTTTAAAACAAAATGGATCAATCAAATAAATGACCTGATCGACCAACACAACACCCAACTAGACATCCAAAAGCATATTTCTGGTCTTAGTGAAATAGAAAAAAAAGAGAGATATTCTGATCATTTAAATAAATGGACAGAAGAAAATCAGCTGCTCCAGCCTAAAAAGTCTTTTGCAAAA
>NZ_JBNCAT010000068.1:0-1481 GCF_049808495.1 Acinetobacter sp. G11 | reverse complement strand
TGTTATTCACCAATTAAAATGTCTATGTAATAAACCATTTAAAATGTCCAGTTTTTAACTGCAAGAGTCAAGAACAGGATTTAAATTCCTTTGTTCAATGATGGCTTTCTGAGCTTTACGACTCGGCATACTTTTCTTGAGACGGGAACGTTTATTCTGTTTTTCCAACTCTTCATGCTGTTGCTGGATATGGGCCAGAACCGAGCCTAATCGTTTATTCTCAACCACTGCATTTTGCTGTAGTCCAGCCAGTTTATTGAAGACGCTATAGTTGATCTTCCGTCCTTCATGTAAGATGGCCACAGTGCCATCTGGGTACTCCAGAAATGAAATGTATTGCCCAACCAGCTTATGATTCAGTACTGTTGGCTCAAGCATATAAATACATTTGTCATAAGTGATGGTCAGGTTCTTTGTGACCTTACGCGGTTCCTGCCAGGTAAAAATGTCATCCAGTGCAAGATGAGATTCCGTTAATGGCCGATGTAAATTCTTTGTATTTCTCGCACATTTGGCGAACTTCTGATTGAAGTGTTCAATAAAGCAGGGTAGCCAGGCATTGGCTTCGGCAATCGAACTGATGCCTTCCAGACGCATCTCCTTGATGAGACGATCCTGAAGTGTCCTGTTGGCACGTTCCACACGACCTTTAGCCTGTGGTGAGTTGGCAAAGATAATATCAATGTTTAACTCATTCAGAATCCGGCCAAATTGCGTGATCTGGCTGTCCTGACTGGATTTCTGGTTCACTCTGAATACCGAATGTTTGTCACTATAAAAGGCCAGCGGCTTGCCGTATTGCTCAATGTAGGCTCTGGTCGAAAGCATATAGTCAAAGGTGGTTTCAGCCTCACAAAAGCGCAGATGCAACAGCTTTCCAGTCGCGTCATCGATATAAACCAGCAAACAGCATTTGGCGGCTCGTCCTTCAAACCAGTCATGATATGAACCATCAATTTGGATCAACTCACCGAAGCAATCCCGGTTATATCGAGGCTGATATGGACGTTTCAGGCGCTTGGATCGCGGAATCCAGAGTTCATTGGCAGTCATCCAGCGACGAACCGTTTCCACAGGAATATTCAGACCAAACATGCTCATCAGCTTCTCATGCGCCAAGGTTGGGCCAAAGCCCAGCAGATGTTCAGAAATAATAGAAAGGCATTTTGATTTTAACAAGTCGTCATGGCGACGATGGCCAGGTTGACCACGACTGGCATGTGTCAGGCCTGAAACACCATCTTGCTTTAGCTTCTGCAATAACCGGGTAATTTGACGGGTTGAAAGATTCAGAATTTCAGCAGCACGGACTTGTGTAATACGTCGATCTCGAACATCTTGCAGCACTGCAATACGTTGTATTTCCTTGTCAGACATAGTGATCAGCATCTCGATTCATATCCAGTCCATGATGTTGATGCGCATCATAGACCAGACATTTTTATTGGTGAGAATACAGACACTTTAAATGGTTTCTAACA
>NZ_JBNCAT010000067.1:0-2122 GCF_049808495.1 Acinetobacter sp. G11 | reverse complement strand
AGAATTACTTTATAAATACGCTTAATTGTGATTGGTTAATTATATTTTAATAAAAAATAGAAGTACGTCACATTTTGGAAAGAGTTCCAATAAAATCAAAGTTTACAACTTTTTAAAATTGAAAATGCTTTCATAATTGCAGTTTTGGTGTATGAGATTTTGATTTTTTAATATATAAAAAATATTATTAAAACTAAAATTTTGTTGTAAATTTTAATTTTAGGGAATTGTTACATAATGATTTCTTACAATTCAAAAATAAACAATAATTAACAATTTATTAATTATAACAACAAGATAATTTGTTATAGTAAACGTAATGCATGTAAAACCTCATAAATTTTGCCTTTTGTTTTTTTTATGTGATTTAATATTTTTAATATAAATTAAACCTTATTAATTAGAAAATAAATAAACATCCTGGATCAAAGGACGGGTAATGATTATGAAAATATCAGTGATCAATGTGGGTTTATTTTGTTGCTGTGTTTTGGGCAATGCTTATGCCACATCGGATGAATGGAGTCAGCGCTGGAAATCGTCAAGTGCCCGTTCCAATGAGAATCTGGTGCAGGCAAACCTGATCGAGCTCAAGGATTCTGATTATTATTCCGGCTTGGGAAAGACCACCATCAATAGCACCTCGACCAGCTCTATCGGTACAGTGAATTCGGCTACGAGCAATGTAAATATTAATGGTTCCAATAACGGTATAGACATTTCCAATGATACTACGAATGATGGGACTCTAAGTTCCACCACCACTCAAAATAATCAGCAATGCCCTAACTTAAGCACTCAACCGGGAGGCTCACTATGCTGAACTTTCCTTTAAATAGAAGAAAAATATCTTCTGTGAGTGCTTTGGTCATATTTAGTCAACTTATGACCGGGTGTACTGGCTTGGCGCCCTCAAACAAGAAGCCGGTCAGCCTGGTACAGGGGCCACCAATTACCGATATTTTTACCCCTTTTGATATGGCTTTATCCTGCCTGAAGGGGCAACTGCGCAGTGATGTCAGCTTTTCCGTTGGCGCGATTCTGGACCAGACCGGCAAAGATGTGGTGACCAATGGGGGCAGTGGCAAAATGGTGACCCAGGGCGCGGGAGATATGGTGCAGTCCGCCTTGTTTCAGGCCGGGGTCAGCCTGTTGAACCGGCGCGATCCACGGATTATCGAAAGTGAGGCCAAGTGGGGGATTCGTGATCCACGGCAAATCCAGGCTTCGGATTATTATGTGACGGGTAGCATTAACAGTCTGGACTTTATTCCGGGGGGCGGTGTGGACATGCAGATTGGTGGAGTGGGTCCGAATTACAGTCAAACCCGCATTATGGTGGGGTTGGATTTGTCTCTCACCGATACCCGTAGCAGTAAGGTGGTGGCCAATGTTTCGCTGCAAAAACAGATTGCTGCACAGGATTATGGTCTGAGTGCAGGCAGATTTGCTGGGCATACTTTGTTAAATATTCAGCTTGGCAAAGGGGAACGCGAGGCAACCAACTTTGCCCTGCGTCAAATGCTGAATCTGGGCACCTTTGAATTGCTTAGTCAGGTGATCCCACCTGCAACATTTGAAAGTTGCCGCGCGCAAATACCGCCTGAATTTGGCCAGTTGAGTTTAACCCGAAGTTCGGTTGCACTGTATAAATATAAGCAAAGCCAGCAGCAAAGTACCGCAAACTTACCGAGTACTGTTCTGGAATCGTCATCACATAAAACGAATTCACTCAATGAGAAAAATAAATCGACCGATTCACCCAGCAAAGATACTCAGCCACCCAAGAAAAAAGAGTCTGAATTGATTGAAAATCCTGAAGGGGAGTCTGAACCGAGCAAACAGGATTTGATTAAATATATCAGTATGAAAAAGCCTTCATCTTCTTTAAAAAAAATGAATGAAGAAAAAGACAATGAAAAGACTCAGATGCTGTGGGATGTTAATCCGGGAGTGGTCGAAAACTACTGGTCAAGCACGCAGCGTGATTAAAAGAAATATGAAAATGGGCTCGCTCCCATTATAAAAAGAAGTGCTTAGCGAGAAGTACTTCAAAATTAGAAAAAAGGAAAATAACCATGAATAAGACTATCAAAACAATCGCCTTATCTGTTGCCTTCGT
>NZ_JBNCAT010000066.1:0-2556 GCF_049808495.1 Acinetobacter sp. G11 | reverse complement strand
CTACGTTTGATTGGTTTTGGAAAAAAAGAAGAATTTAAGAAAGTGCTAGCAATTTTAAGAAAGAAAAAGCCTGATAGGACAAGGATCCTATGAAATTTGTCGTGTACAGAGGTAATTTTTATGAAATCTAAAATCATGAGAAAAAGATAGAAAAGCACTTAGTCAGTTTCGGAGTATTATTTAAAACGTGGAGATGTTTTTCCTATGTTGATTAGTCAATTTATTTACGAATGAGGTATAAAGTTTTATCTAATTTTTCTTTTTATCCAATTTAAAATTAGGTGCGTACACGGCCTCAACTTTCAATAAAGTATAAAAGGTGTTTGTGTAGGCAATACCCTTACTTTTGATAAGCCAAAAGAAAGCAAAAGCCTTTGTTACCCATACATAACATCCCTATTATGATGGATAACGTGTGGCATCCCTGCCACACTCGTGTATCCAAACGTTGCTTAAATTAAACTATGTAATAGTGGCGACATAAAGGTGCTCTTATCGCTATATATTAAAAACTTAGTGGAACACTGTTTCTAAAGCTTTTAAACCCACTTTGGGATCAAGTAGACCGTTGTAAATTTCAGGGATTTCACGTTCCACCCCAAAAAATTCATAAATGGCAAGCATCGCCCCACGAACTGAATATTCCACAGTAAAGACCACGTCATCTTCAATTTCCACAAACTGTCCAAGGAAAGCAAAGTTTTGTGAGCCTTGTGGAATTACCTGTGGACGATCCCCCGGTTTACGGCAGGCGAATAGGGCAGAGGCGTATGGCATCATGGCGGTAGTAACATCAGTCGTTGCCAAAACATGATCTAAAATGTCCTCAAAACCGAGCTGTTTAATCAGTTCTGTTAGGATTTCTTGCCCCGTGGCTTCGGACATTGGTTTTTTGATGTAATCGCCTATATGGTCAATTTGGAAACCGTAGCCCCATAAGGTATATAAACCTTCAGGTAAGTCGGCAAAGTGTGGCTGTGCAGGAACCACGATGGATAAATGCCAACCCGACTCATACCAAGTCATGAGTGCGCCTGTGCCTGGTTCATTGCCTGTATAGTCAATAATACGTTTAAGTAGCACGTCATCTTTCATGGTCAGAGTGAAAGACTCCCACTTATGTTCATCGACATTGCCATAAAAAGTCATTGGACGGCCAAAGTCTGGGGCTTTTTGTGCCAGCGTTTCCCAAAGCGTCCAGCCATGATCTTCTCGATGACGAATAAGGGCAGGCACGTCATGATTACCGCCATAACGTGAGTCTGCTGTAATAGAGCCTAAAGTGAAAATAGCTAAATCATTGGCTTTCAGATTAATTTGCTCTGAGCCTTCAGGCAATTGTACATATAGGCGTGAAGCGTAGCGTTCTTGAGTTTCAGCATTGGTAATGAAGTCTGCATCTGTGACATAGTGTCCAAAACGCACATCGACGCCTTGTGCGACTAACCAACGCTGTAGGGGCAGAATCATCGAGTCATATTGGTTGTACTTGGTACGTTTCACACCCGCTAAGGTATGAATGCGTGGCAATTCTTGAATAAAACGCAAGAAATAGCGTCTTAACTCTGCTGCACTGTGCCATTTTTGAAAAGCGAAAGTCGTGCGCCACATGCGCCAGAAATTGGTTTCAAAAAAGGTTTCATCAAAAAACTCATCAATGCGGCGACTGCCAATTTTTTCTTCTTTTGAAGCTAATAGGCGCAGCATCTGTGCACGATGTAGCGTATTCAGACCAAGCTTTGCTGCATCCGCAATGACATGTTCGGCATCAATCAACCGTGCATTGGCGTGGGTTTTCACTTTTTCATTAAACTCACGACATTCTTCACGCACCGAAATGTCTGGATTTTCCAAAGATGGAATACTGGAAAATAAGTCCCATAGGCACAAATAAGTTTCATCGGTCAGCATTCGCCCACCACGTGTTACCCAAGCTTGCGCGGCATGCGGTGTATGTCCACCATCCATCGAACCACCTGAAATATCGAGTTCTTCTAAAATATGGATATTTTTGGCAGGGACTTTGGCATCACGGATTGCAAATGCAGCAGCAGCCATACCTGCGATACCACCACCAATAATCCAAAGATGGGACTGTTGCGCGTCTAATGGGGTGCGCTTCTTATTTTGCATGGTTCACCTTTAATTATGATGTTAAAAATTATGAAGTAAAAAAATTGGTTTAGAAAAACCTTAAAAATAGTATGTCTTTTTATATATGAAAAATGTATGAAATGGGAAGCAATCCCCTCATTATATTTTGTAATCAAAAATAGACGTATGATGGCTATTTTTAATACACATTTGTCTTTTTATTAAAATTGAATATGATCTAAATAATTGATGTTAATGTTTATTGTTGAGTAATTGCTCTATTGTTGTTTTCACTATGCCGTATGCTAAATTTCTTTAAAAATAGGCTTTTTATTTATCATTAAAAAATATCTTTGTACACGACAAAAAAAGATAACTCATTGAAATAATGGCATAATACTTGTTTTCTGACGACGAATATGATGACACATTTCAATGAGTTACATCTCATCTTAAACAAAT
>NZ_JBNCAT010000065.1:0-3421 GCF_049808495.1 Acinetobacter sp. G11 | reverse complement strand
AGTGGTGCAGTTTAGCCAGACGTTCAAAATCTTGTCTTAAAATGGGTTTGAGTAATTGATGAAATACGGTATTCTGATGTGACAAAACCTGAGTCCTTTATAGTTAAAGTGCTTGTTTGCACTTATATTTTAACTATTTAGACTCAGGTTTTTTTATTTAAAGCAAACTATGGGACAGCAGTGAAGCCGAAGCTTCCTTTTTAGCATCAAAACCGATTAAGCATGGGTTTGATTCGTTTCATCCAGCATTTTCTGGTCAACCATTTCCGGGTTGTTTAATGCTGCATTTAATTGAACTGTATCTAATTGACCGACCCATTTCGCAACCACAATGGTCGCCAATGAGTTACCGACCAGATTGGTCAAGGCACGTGCTTCTGACATGAAGCGGTCAATACCCAGAATTAGGGCCAGACCAGCTACAGGAATATGCCCCACAGCAGACAATGTTGCCGCCATAACAATAAAGCCAGAACCTGTTACACCTGCTGCACCTTTAGAAGAAATTAACAACACTGCTAAAAGCGTAATTTCGTGAGCAAGATCAAGCTGAGTATTGGTTGCCTGTGCAATGAAGATTGCAGCCATGGTTAAATAAATGGAAGTACCATCCAGGTTAAATGAATAACCTGTAGGAATTACCAGACCAACAACCGATTTTTCACACCCGGCAATTTCCAGTTTCTTCAACATACGTGGAAGTACGGATTCAGAAGATGATGTACCCAGTACAATCAATAACTCTTCACGAATCATGCGGATCATTTTCAAAATACTGAAACCGCAGAAACGCGCGATACTCCCCAATACAATAAAGATGAACAGCAAACAGGTAATATAGAAACAGATGATGAGTTGAGCGAGCTGAGCCAGTGAACCAATACCATACTTACCAATTGTAAATGCCATCGCACCGAACGCACCGATCGGTGCAAGTTTCATGATCATGTTTACGATGTTAAAGAACACATGCGAAATTTGATCGATGAGTTTAAGGACGGGTTTACCTGCATCGCCCAATTTATGTAACGCAAAACCAAACAGCAATGCAAATAAAAGGACCTGAAGAATTTCACCTTCGGCAAAGGCACCCACCACCGTATTCGGGATGATATTCATAAAGAAATCAAGGGTCGATTGTGAAGCACCCGATTCCACATACTTGGTGATACCTGAAGTATCTAAAGATGCAGGATCAATGTTCATTCCTACACCCGGTTTGGCAATATTAATCACCAGCAAACCGATAATTAACGCCAGTGTTGAGACCACCTCAAAATAAAGCAGTGCAATACCACCTGTTTTACCCACAGATTTCATGCTTTCCATACCTGCGATACCGCTGACCACAGTACAGAAAATCACGGGGGCAATAATCATTTTGATCAGCTTGATGAAAGCGTCACCTAATGGTTTTAATTGCTCGCCCAAGCCGGGAACACTTTGCTTAACGCCATCCACGATTACAGATGAACTTGGGTAAAAATGCCCAACAATCACACCTAAAATAATGGCAACGACGACTTGAAAATACAGCGACTTATAGATTGGTTTCTTAGCCATAACATTACTTCTTCAGATATTTCCAAAACTAGAAATATTCAGTTTTAGCCTATTCTTACGAATACACTGCCCTTAATCTCCAGGCAATCACACCCAAGAAAATTAAAAGTATTCAGCGACCTAAGATACTGGAATATATAGAAATTTATAAAAAAGTGATTACCATCAGAACACCATTAAAATTTATCAAAAATTTAAATGGTTAAATTGGGAGATGATAAGAACAATTAAAAAATTATATCAATTGTTTAAATTTTACCTGATTTTTAAAAGCTTATGCAGGTGGCATTGTTAATTTTGGCTAAAATATCATCACAAATTATTAAACATTAGTCGAAGACCACTAAAACACTTTTATATAAATTAAGCTGAAATAATTTTTTTGCCTTTATAAAATAGCATTACACTTATTTTTATCGCCCAGAAAACTCAGCTTATGCAAACCAAAAGAAATATCTATAAAGACTTTGAACATCCTTTTGCACAATATGTCCGTATTATAGGCAAAGGAAAAAACGGTGCCCGTTCGCTGACTTTTGACGAAGCCTATCAGGCATTCAGCATGATCCTAAAAGATGAAGTGCTTGATGTGCAGTTGGGCGCTTTCCTGATGCTACTTCGTGTTAAAGAAGAATCTGTCGATGAACTGGCCGGTTTTGTCCAGGCCACCCGTGACCAGCTCAATTTCAGGACCCTGGATGTAGACTTGGACTGGTCAACTTATGCCGGCAAGCGTAAGCATTATCCCTGGTTCTTACTGGCAGCTCTTACCTTAGCCCAACATGGCTACAAGGTGGTCATGCATGGTGCGTCCGGACATACCATTAACCGCCTTTATACTGAACAGGTCCTGGAATATTTAAGCTATCCGATCTGCCAGAATGACAGCGATGTGGAACAGCAGTTACAGCAACGCAATTTTGCCTATCTGCCCTTGCAAGCAATTTCACCTATTTTGAGTGATTTGATCTCACTGCGGAATGTGATGGGTTTGCGTTCTCCCATCCATACCCTTGCCCGTTTAATTAATCCATTTAATGCCAAAGCCACCATGCAGGCGATTTTCCATCCTGCTTATCGTAGCTCTCACCAACAGGCAGCCTTTAAACTGGGCTATCGAAATAGTGCGGTAATTAAAGGTGAAGGCGGTGAATTTGAACGGAATCCGGATGCCAAAACCTTAATCTGCGGAATTAAAAATGGTGAGCTGTACGAGCATGAACTCCCTAAACTAACCGATAACCGTAGTCCTATTGAAGAAGAACTGGACTTGGCTGTATTTAAAGCCGTATGGGAAGGCAAACAGCATCATGAGTATGGTGAAGTTGCAGTAACGGAAACCATGGGAATTGCTTTATACACGATGGGAACATGTGCTTCTTATGAAGAGGCGATGTTAAAAGCCAAAGAGCTATGGCTAAATCGCCAGTCTAAAATCTGATTTGATGCAAAATAGATGATACGTGACAAAGCCATTCGCAATTGTTCGAGGCAAGACTTCATTTGATAAAAATGGTTCTGCGAAACATTCATCAAATGATAGTATGGAACGAGTTTTGCGATGAGAACACTTGAAACATGTTTCAAGTGTTCGCAAGGTGACTTTGGCCTTACGAAGTAATACTTCTCAGGGCTTATCCAAAGTAACAAGATGAGCTTCTATAAATTGAGGTTTATCGGTAAAACACCGTCGTACCTTTCAAAAAATTAAAATATAAAAAAGACACCGCAGTGTCTTTTTTATTACCTTAGATTCTCAAATGAAGTGCAACAGAGATTAAATTATTGGAAGGAAGCAAGATGAGCTAGCATTTTGCTTCCGACCGACCAAAGTCAAAGTTGCATCATGAACTACACT
>NZ_JBNCAT010000064.1:0-3786 GCF_049808495.1 Acinetobacter sp. G11 | reverse complement strand
TCTACAATTCAAAACGCAGACATGGTTCCAATGGTCAGCGTTCTCCATTAGATTATGAAAAGGCCCATCAAAAGATGGTTAGGTGTGTCTAGAATTTTGGTGGCTATTCAGCTCTGGTATTTTCGAAAAGCTAATAGAGGACTGCATGAGATTCTAAATATGAATATCCCTGCAGATGGGGATAATCTAAGATTTTATTATGGTGTTTATATTGAAGCTATTTTTTCAGCTATAGATCTAATGAGAGAGAGGAATTATACTTCACATAAAAATATAGATGATCTTCTAAGACCAAAATCATATCAGTATTTTAGAGAGTTAAGAAACTCTATCGTGCATAGGGGATATGACTTAGCAAGAGAAGGAACTGTATTAAATGATCAAGTTTACCTAAGAACACCGACAGATGTTTATGACAAATATGGAAACTTCGTCTCTCCCCCAGAGGAAACATTATTAATCCATTTTTTATTAATAGTTGATGGCAAAATAAGAGATTTTATATTTGATGCTACAATTAGATTTTTATCTGATGAACTAACCGAAGATGAAAAAAATGAAAATTTTGAACATTTAAAAGAAACTATCCTTAATTATCCTCATATGGAGGATATCTATAAAAAATTATTTTTTGATAATATTCAAACAATAAAAGATGCTATAAATAATCATCAACAATCAGATCAGACAAAAATTTTAAACTATGAAAAAGTTATAAAATTTAATGGCTTCTTTAAATGAAATTATTTTCGAGACCTAACAAAATACAAACCAAATAAAATTATTATTTTAAATCAAATGCTTAAAAAAACCCAATCACACCCGATTAGATTTACTTTTTATTTATTAATTTAAGCTTTAAAAAAATTAAATTATACAGATCAGCCAACTTGCGCTAAAAACTTATCTATCGCCTGCTGCGCAATCTCCGCATCCTGAAAAGACTTTACCCCAGAAACCCCCATTGCCCCAACCAGTTGCCCTTGGTACAGAATCGGCTCACCACCTTCCAACATGCCCGAGAACGTTTCCATTGTCAGAAAGCCCATTTGACCGCCTTTAATAATATCTTCAAACAGCTTGGATGGACGACGACTCATTGCCGAGCATTTGGCTTTTTCAAAACACAGATTGGCTGTCATCGGTGAAGCACCATCCATACGCTTCATCGCTAATAAAGTTCCAGTTTCATCAACCACGGCGATACTGACATTAAAATTGTTCTGAATCGCATATTCATAAGCTGTATTCAATAAAAATTCAGCATCACTTAAAGTCAAATAATGTTTGGTTTGCATGAATAAATATCCCTAATTTTAGAATTTAATCTCCCCTAACCCCTCTTTAAAAAAGAGGGGAACTCCAATATAAAAATTCTTAAAATTCAATCCTTTATCAAAGGAGGGTTAGGGAGGATTTAAAAACTTAAGCTTTCATTTCAGCAAATGTTTCTTTTGCAGCTTGAATGGTAAATTCAATATCTTCATCACTGTGTGCAGCAGAGATAAAACCTGCTTCGAATGCAGAAGGTGCAAGGTTTACACCACGTTTCAACATGCCGTGGAAGAATTTACGGAAAGCATCAACATCACATTTCAGCATGGAATCGAAACTGGTGATGTCTTCCTGATCTGTGAAGTACAGACCGAACATACCGCCCACTTGTTGAGTCTTGAATGGAATGCCTGCTTCATCGGCAGCCGCTTGTAAACCGGCAAGTAATTTTTCGAGTTGCGCGGTTAATTTTTCATAAAAACCTTCAGCCCGAAGATGCTTGAACATCTCAATACCTGCACGCATCGCCAGCGGATTCCCTGACAATGTACCCGCTTGATAGACCTTACCTAAAGGTGCAATGCATTCCATCACTTCATGTTTACCACCAAACGCACCGACTGGCAGACCTGCACCAATAATTTTACCCAAAGTGGTTAAATCAGGTGTTACGCCATAATGTGCCTGCGCACCCCCCAAACCGACACGGAAACCGGTCATCACTTCATCAATGATGAATACTGAACCGTGTTCGTCACATACATCACGAATCGCTTGCAGGAAGCCATCAATCGGTTTCACCAAGTTCATGTTGCCAGCTACCGGTTCAACAATCACCCCTGCAATTTCAGAACCGAATTTAGCAAAGCATTCTTTCAGGGTGGCAATGTCATTGTACGGCAAGGTTAAAGTATGTTTGGCAAAGTCGGCAGGAACACCAGCAGAAGTCGCTTCACCCTCACCACTGGTTAATAAACCTGAACCGGCTTTAACCAGAAGCGAGTCTGAATGACCATGATAACAGCCTTCAAATTTTACAATCTTGTCACGACCCGTATAACCACGTGCCAAACGGATTGCGGTCATGGTCGCTTCAGTCCCTGAGTTGGTCATACGCACCAACTCAATAGACGGCATGATCTCACAAATAATGTCCGCCAAAGTGGTTTCATGAACCGTTGGCGCACCAAAGCTTAATCCATCCACAGCAGCATCTTGCACGGCTTGAATAATGTCAGGATGGGCATGACCCAGAATCATCGGTCCCCATGAACCCACATAGTCCACATAGCGTTTGCCATCCACATCATACAGATAGGCACCTTGGGCTTTTTCAATAAATACCGGTGTGCCGCCTACGCCATTAAAGGCACGTACCGGTGAATTCACACCGCCTGGAATATGTTTGCTGGCTTGTTTGAACAGTTGTTCTTGCTTTGGAGATAAGCTCATAGAGACACTCAACTAAAAATTAAATCAATAAGCAATAAGGTTTTATGCTAAGGCTGTAGTTTTAAACAATGCAGACCACTCGTCTAAACGCTCTGGAATCGCGTGCATCGGACGACCTAATATATCACTGATTACCGCACAATAATCTGCACCACATTCAATCACCTGTTGGGAATTTTCAACAGTTAAGCCACCAATGGCACAGATCGGCACATTCAGTTTTTCTTTGGCCAGTTTTAAGGTGTCCAGACCAATATTACCTGCTTCAGGCTTAGACTCGGTCGCATAGATAGCTCCAAAAGCCACATAGTTTGCACCATCGGCAATTGCCTGTTCTGCCAATTCCAGTGAATTGTTGCAGCTGCGACCAATCAGCACACCTTGCGGCAAACGCGCAACCGCTTCCTGAATCGAGCCATCATCCTGTCCCAGATGCACACCTACGCCGTATTTAACCGCAGTTTCAAGGTCGTCATTAATCACGAAAGGCACGCGATATTCAGCACACATGGCTTTCATGTATTCAATTTCATAAATTTGGTCTTGTTTGGCGATTTTTTTACGACGGTATTGCAATACTGAAATACCGCCATTGGCCATTGCCCCTTCAAGCTTAGCCAATAAAAGTTCTAAAGGATCGTCATTGGTAATCAGATATAAACCGCGCATAACATACTGCCAAAATGAAAACTGCCCTATTATAGGCATATCAGGGACAAGATTCAGCGGAACTGGCTTAATTCCTTATAATTATTCTACATAAATATGCAAAAAATCAGAAAACCCAGCCCCCAACAACTGTAATTTAAATATTGTGAAAAAATACCTATTTTCAGGGATGGATCATCTGGATATTAAACGGTTTAATAAATCACAGAATAACAATAAATAATAAAGACACTATAATAATAAAACTTGCAGCTCTGATCAGACTTTCTAATTCTTTGTGGCTTTGTTGCATAAAGGTTTGAAAGGCTGAGCTCCCCTAAGTGATCTAAATTTAAGTGACAACTTGGGTATGAGGGCGCCCTAATTCTGTGAATTTATTCAATACCGCTG
>NZ_JBNCAT010000063.1:0-4788 GCF_049808495.1 Acinetobacter sp. G11 | reverse complement strand
TGCAACTTTTCTAAAAAGCTCGAAAATCATTTTAAAGCCTTTGATTTGACTTTCTTTTACCTTAATAACGGATTTGTTTAACGCTAGCATACTTTTTGAAACACCACCAATGAATCAGGCCAAAATGAAAAAACATGCTTGTAAACAGTCGAGTGGGTTCCTCTAAAAAGGTTAAAGGTGCATAATCAGCACCCCAATGAATCGCATCGACCAGACTGGGAGCCGTAATATTGACTCCGCTCAGGACTTGCCAAAGAAATAAACCGACATTGATGGCAATAAAAACTGCCGTCAGCCACCACAGATGAACTTCAGGTTTGCTTTGAATGGAAGGGGGAGAAATTTCGGCCATGCTATTCTTTTATAATCTTTGCTATATTCAGCATCCAGCTTAGCACGAAAAAAACAGATTTTTGGAGTAACTCACTGACATGAAAGCTTTTATTGTTCGTAGTTTGTTAATACTTGTCAGTCTGGTGCTTCTGGTTCAACTGTGGATTTTTTCAAGTTTGCTATGGTGGCGCACCCATCCGGTGGACACCACCATGATGATGCGTCTGGATTACTGGTCTGAACCTTCGAAACCGATTAAACATGAGTGGCGTGATTATGATCGGATCAGCAATTATATGAAACATGCCGTGGTTGCCGCGGAAGACGGAAAATTTTTGCAGCATAAAGGTTTTGACTGGGAGGGCATGCAATTCGCCCTGGAACGCAACAAAGACAAGGGTAAGGTGGTAGCAGGCGGTTCTACCATTTCCCAGCAACTGGCCAAAAACCTGTTTTTATATAATAAACGCTCTTTCCTGCGTAAAGGGCAGGAAGCGGTTGCCACCTGGATGATGGAACGGATGTGGTCAAAACAGCGCATTCTGGAAGTCTATCTCAACTCGGTAGAATTTGGCGACAATATTTATGGCATAGAAGCGGCCACCCAGCATTACTTTGGTAAAAGTGCGCGAAGCCTGAGTCGTGAACAGGCCGCATTTCTAGCAGCTATTTTGCCCAACCCTAAATATTATCAAGATCATCAACAAGATAGAAAGCTGCAATATCGCAAGCGGATGATTCAAAAATATATGCGTTATAGCCATATTCCCTAATTTAAGATTTATTTTCAAAAAGCCCAGTGATTTGGGCTTTTTTTTATGAAATTGTCATAAATTTGAAGCATACTTATGAAGATACAGGCTACTTTCGAACAATTACAGGTTAGGTATGAATACGGCTGCTAATACGACTCCGGCGCAAATAGAATACGCATATAATGATCGCTACATTAATCGTGAGCTTTCTATTCTCGACTTCCATTTGCGCGTGTTGGAGCAAGCGGTCGATCCTTTGCACCCTTTGCTTGAGCGGATGAATTTTCTGCTTATTTTTTCCCGTAATCTGGATGAATTTTTTGAAATTCGTGTTGCGGGGATGATGGAGCAACTGGATTTAGGCAATGAAAGCCATAGCCCGGACGGCTTAACCCCTAAACAGGTGCTGGAGATCATTTCCAAAACCACGCATGAGGCAATTGAGCGTCAATACCGCATTTTAAATGAACAAATTTTGCCTAAATTGCGTGAAGAAGATATCTGTTTCTTGCGCCGTGGCGAACTGACGCCTGCACAGTCAGCCTGGGTGAAAAAGTATTTTCAGGAGCAGGTGGCGCCGGTACTGACACCGATCAGCCTTGATCCGGCACATCCGTTCCCGCGTCTGGTCAACAAAAGCCTCAACTTTATTGTGACTCTGGAAGGTAAAGATGCTTTTGGCCGTCAGATTGATCTGGCTGTGGTGCCTGCACCGCGTTCATTGCCCCGTGTCGTGCGCTTGCCGGATGAACTCACCGGGGGGAAAGAGCATCATGTGATGTTGTCTGCCATTATTCATGAACATGTTTCAGACCTGTTCCCGGGCATGACAGCAACCGGCTGTTACCAGTTCCGTGTGACCCGAAATGCTGATCTGGCTTTAAACGAAGATGTGGAAGACCTGGCCAAAGCCCTAAAAGGGGAACTGAATTCGCGTCGTTTTGGTCGTGCGGTACGTCTGGAAGTGACACATAATTGCCCGAAACATATCTATGACTATTTGCTGGATGAGTTCGATCTCGAAGAAGAGCAATTGTACAAGGTCGATGGCCCGGTTAACTTGGCGCGATTGCTGTCCAATTTTAAGCGTCCGCATTTACGCTATGACTCGCATACGCCGGTGATTCCGAAAGTGCTGAAAAAATCTGAAAATATTTTTTCTGCCATGCAGAAGCAGGATATTTTACTCCATCATCCGTTTGAGTCTTTTGCCCCGGTCATTAATTTACTGCGTGAAGCTGCACGTGATCCGCAAGTTTTAGCCATCAAGCAAACGCTATACCGAAGTGGTCCGGACTCTGAAATTGTTCAGGTCTTGGCGGAAGCTGCGCGTAATGGCAAGGAAGTGACGGCGGTAATTGAACTGCGTGCCCGTTTTGATGAGGAATCCAATATTGCTGTCGCCAATGTGCTGCAAGAAGCCGGAGCAGTGGTGGTGTATGGCATTGTCGGTTATAAAACCCATGCCAAAATGATTCTGGTGGTACGCCGTGAAAACAACAAGCTGGTGCGTTATGTACATTTGGGTACCGGCAACTACCATGCCGGCAATGCCCGTATTTATACCGACTATGGTTTGCTAACCACGGACAAAGAGCTTTGTGAAGATGTGCACCGCATTTTCCAGGAATTAACCGGTATGGGGAAAATGGCAAAACTGAAAAAGTTATTGCATGCACCTTTCACCCTGCATGCCCAGCTGATTAATTTCATTGATGATGAAATTGCCAATGCCAAAGCCGGTAAACCTGCGCAAATTATTGTCAAGGTGAATGCCTTAACGGAAATGCAACTGATCAATAAATTATATGAAGCCTCTCAAGCCGGCGTACAAATTGATCTGATTATCCGTTCGATCTGCTGCCTTCGTCCCGGTTTGCCTGGCCTATCTGAAAATATCCGGGTCCGTTCCATTGTAGGACGTTTCCTAGAGCATACCCGTGTCTATTACTTCTTGAACGGAGGAGATAGCCGGATTTACTGTTCAAGTGCAGACTGGATGGACCGAAACCTGTTCAATCGTGTCGAAGCCTGCTTCCCGATTGAAGATGCGGTATTGAAAAAACGCATTTACCAGCAAGGTTTGCTGAATTATTTAAAAGATAACCAGCAAGCGTGGTTACTGCAAAGTGATGGTACCTGGTTACGTGCTCAGGTTGCGGAAGGGCAAGAAGCACATAATGCACAGCGTATATTATTAGAGCTGATCAAATAATCCGGAACAGTGTCCTTCATATCACCTCAAGGAGTCTTCGGACTCCTTGAGGTGATTGATTTACTCATCAATTATTCCGGATCAATCATCCTAAATTTAAAAGTTAAGAGTCTAAACTGGCAATTTTTCTGTAGATATTTTTAATATTACCTTCAATTTTATACAGCGGAATATGGGTTTGATCTGCCACTTGCTGTGGATTTAAACCGGCTGCGACCAGATTTAAAATTTCAGATTCAATCGCTGTTAGGCTGAGCGTAGGGTTTTCTTCAATCCTGGATTTATTTTCAATACCTGTAGTTGGATGAGACAAAATGTATTGGGCTAAATCGTGATGGATGGGAGCTCCTCCACGTAGGGTACTTTTAATATGATTGAGCATTTCTGCTTCCGTATGATGATGAAAAACATATCCTTGTGCACCAGACTGAATGGCATTGAAAAGTAATGCAGTCTGCGGTTGGGCTAATATTGCAATCACATAGCTATCAGGATGGATGTGTTTTAACTTTTTTATAAAGCCAAGCTTTGCTGTAGGCTCCACTGTCACATCAATAAAAATCAGGTTGGGTAAATGCTGCTGCAACCACGTTTCAGCTTCGGCTAGATTTTGGGTACTCATGATTAATTCTTTCGGATAACCCAATCTCATAAGAATCATTTCTAGTTGATAATTAAAAAGAGGTTGATCCTCTATCATCATGATAGGAACAGGTAATATTGGTTCACCCACAAGGTGGTACTCTCAGTGGCTTTATATTTTATCTTGTTACTGTGTGATAAAAATGAGAAAACTGCTATCCCTGAAACTAGTGAATTTATAAAATTATAGTAAATTTAAGTATCTGTACAATAAAGCATATTTACATAAAAATTATTTTATTATAATTTTTCTTGTAGTTTGTTTTTTTTGCTTTTATTTAAAGCTTATTCATGTTTATAAATAATAAAAATACCTAATTATGGGGATATAAAAAGTGATTTTAACACTATAGCATAATAACACTTTTTGTTTGGGTGATCCGGCAAGACTATTTCAACTCCAAGGGCTACAATATTTTTATTACAATCACAGTAATAGAAATATTTTACCTTACATGGCTTATCTGGGTGGATAAGCTATTTTTTTACCTTTATTTTTAGAATGAGACATAAAATACCTATTATCAGGGATATAAAGTACTGGAATAGTTGAATAAAATAAGCTTGCTTCGAGTGGTTTTGCAATTCAGAAGTGAGCAATTTTTGAAGAAGGGTTTTTCGTTCATCCACATATGAGAGTTTTTCCATTTGCTTCAAACAAGGTTTATCCGGGTGGTAAACCTTTTTTTATGAAAAAAGCAGGCATTTCATTAGAAAAATGAGCCTGCATACCACTGCTGTCCCATAGTTTACTTTAAATAAAAAAACCTGAGTCCGAATAGTTAAAATATAAGTGCGAACAAACACTTTAACGACCAAGGACTCAGGTTTTGTCACATCAGA
>NZ_JBNCAT010000062.1:0-5179 GCF_049808495.1 Acinetobacter sp. G11 | reverse complement strand
TACGCTTGAACTGGCCGGGATCTTTGTACAGATCGGACTGTTGCCAAACACGGATTTCCTGAAAGCATCAAAAGTGGAACTCAGTAACCGTGGCGAGATCGTGATTAACGAACGCAACGAAACCAGTGTGAAAGGCGTGTTTGCTGCCGGTGACTGTACCACGGTGCCGTACAAGCAGATCATTATTGCCACCGGTGAAGGTGCAAAAGCCTCACTGTCTGCTTTTGATTACATTATCCGTTCGGGGCAGTAACTAAAAAAGCCAAAGTGGCTATGTACATTGACATAGACACTTTGGCTTTAGTTCCCCAAGTTTTTGTTTTACCCTGTTTATAGGAACTCAGCACGCTAACTCTGGGTTCCTTTTTTTATCACCACCATTTCCATGGTTATTCTGTTTTTCTACATTTTTTGTTTTGCCTTTTTATTCTTCTTTCCCCAATCTTGTTGTATTTAATTAAGCAAGTTTGATGCCATCTCCAAAGATTTTTTAAAATTTGAATAAATTCAATTTCTTAAACTTTTGCATCAATTGCTCTTGTGTTTCCACATGCTCTGGATGCGGAATAATGCACTCAATTGGGCATACGGCTATACAGGTTTGGTGCTCATAAAAGCCGACACATTCTGTACAGCGGTTCACATCAATTTCATACACCTTATCGCCCTCATAAATGGCTTCATTCGGACATTCAGGCAAACACATATCGCAGTTGATGCATTTATCGGTAATCAATAAAGCCATGTCGATCTCTCTAAGATTAGACTGCTTGATAGGCCAACGAGGATGCTGAAATATCGGCAGTCGAATTCGGCAAGTTGCGAATCAGCAGGGCATAGTTCATGTCTACATCGGCAGGGACAGGAATATCCACGACATGGCCTGAACCTTTGGCATCCTCTATCAGGTTACCTTTTTTATCTTTCATTTCTGTTAACGTAAACGTGATATTGCCTGAAGTGGTCATCAGCTCAAGCGAATCACCCACCACAAAACGGTTTTTCACATCAATCTTGATGTAGTCACCGTTACGCTCTAATACTTCACCGACAAACTGCTGATGGTCAAAACGCGATGAACCGGTTTCATAATTTTGATATTCAGTATGCACATGGCGACGCAGGAAACCTTCCGTATAACCACGATTCGCCAGGCCTTCCAGCTGAGTCATCAGCGATGGATCAAACGGTTTGCCCTCTAGCGCATCATCAATCGCTTTACGGTAAATCTGTGCAGTACGCGCGCAGTAGAAATACGATTTGGTACGACCTTCAATTTTTAAGGAATGAATGCCCATTTTGGTTAAACGGTCGACATGCTGTACCGCACGCAAGTCTTTAGAGTTCATGAAGTAAGTGCCATGTTCGTCTTCTTCGGCTGCAAACATGTCTTCTTCGTTGCGCTGTAATAAAACCGGCTCGCCAAATTGGTGTTGTTCTAGGGCGTGTTGCTCATCGGCATCTTTGTTTTTGCAGCATGATGATGATTCTTCAATTTGTTGAACTGGAATTACATCTCCAGTTTCATCTTCAGCTGCTTCGTGAATTTTGTAATCCCAGCGACAGGCATTGGTGCAGGCGCCTTGATTAGCATCACGTTTATTCATATAGCCAGAAAGCAGGCAACGACCGGAATAAGCCATACATAATGCACCATGTACGAAAACTTCAATTTCCATGTCAGGGACATTATTTTTAATTTCTTCAATTTCTTCGATAGAAAGTTCACGTGACAGAATGACACGAGTCAGACCCATGTTTTTCCAGAATTTGACCGTTGCCCAGTTCACGGCATTGGCTTGAACAGACAGGTGAACCGGCATGTCTGGAAAATGTTCACGCACCATCATGATTAAACCCGGATCGGACATGATCAGTGCATCTGGATTCATGGCAATGACAGGTTCCAGGTCACGAATGAAGTTTTTTAACTTCGAGTTATGCGGCTGGATATTCACCACCACATAGAATTTTTTGCCCAAGGCGTGTGCTTCGGCAATGCCAATTGCCAGATTGTCATGATCAAAAGCATTATTACGAACACGTAAACTATATCGTGGCTGACCTGCATATACCGCATCGGCACCATAGGCAAAGGCATAGCGCATGTTTTTCAGCGAGCCGGCAGGAGAAAGAAGTTCGGTTACGTGTGAAATGGTCATGTCATTAAAGGCATAAAAAAACTATGGCTTTATTGTAGGGATCTAGAAAAATGATTCAACCTAGTAAATTAGTTGGATATTTCCTTATTTTCGGCTTCGAGCTGCTTCAAAATCTGGCAGCTGTCAATGGTTTGGGTACTATTGCAAGAGGCACGTAGCTGGATGAGCTGTTGTTGAAATTTTTGTAATTCTGTAATTTTATCAGTGACTTGCTCAATATGTTGTTCAATCAGCTGATTCACTGCATGGCAGCTTTGCGAGGGCTGCTGTTCGAGTTCAAGCAACGCTTCAATCTCGCCGAGTGAAATATCGAGCGTGCGACAGCGTTTAATAAACATCAGTCGTTTGAATGTATTTTCATCATAATAGCGATAATTATTATCCGCCCGAAAACTCGGCTGGATCAGCTGCTTTTTCTCATAAAAACGTATTGTGTCCGTGCTGAGCTGAGTTTTATTGGCCAAATCTTTAATTAAATAATATTTAGGTGTATTCATACTTGACCTTGGAGTTACTCCATAGTTTTGAATAACAATAATATAAACAAGGTTATGAATAAAGTCATAGAGGTGATGAAAAATGGCATGTACTTGCAGTCATGAACCTGCACCGCAAAAGCCAAATAGCAAATTTCGGACGGCTTTGTGGATTGCGCTCATTATTAATATTGTGATGTTTATCGTGGAATTGATTGGGGGCGCTTATGCACACTCTTCTGCACTTTGGGCAGATTCCCTCGATTTCTTTGGTGATGCGGTGAATTATGGCATTTCACTGGCCGTATTGGGTGCAAGTCTATACTGGCGTGCTACAGTGGCGTTGATAAAAGGCATCACCATGGCGCTATTTGGTTTTGTGGTCATTGCAAAAGCGCTCTATGCCTATGTGCAAGGCATTCCGCCCGAAGCCATGACTATGGGGGCAATTGGTCTGCTTGCTTTAATTGCCAATGTCACTGCGGCCGTGATTTTATATGCCTTTCGTGACGGTGACTCAAATATGCAGTCGGTCTGGCTGTGTAGCCGTAATGATGCTATTGGCAATGTCGCGGTGATTTTGGCTGCGGTCGGTGTGTTTGGTACGGGGAGCATGTGGCCGGATATTGTGGTTGCCGTGATTATGGCAAGTTTAGGTTTAACGGCAGGGTATCGGGTGATTCAAAAAGCCTTACAAGAACGCAAAGAGAATAAGCCTTTTGTACCGGCATCTGAGTAATTAAATAAGAGAAAAAACCGAGCTCATAAGCTCGGTTTTTTAAATAGCTCAGTATCTTATTTTTCAACGAATGCACGTTCAATGACGTAGTCGCCTAAAACGCCCATACGTGGAGATTCTTTTAGACCATGCTGGTCAAGAAGAGCCGCAACGTCGTCCAGGAATGCCGGGCTACCGCAAAGCATTGCACGGTCAGTTTCCGGGTTGAAACGTGGCAGACCGATTTTTTCGAACAATTGACCAGATTCAATGGCAGTGGTTACACGACCTTGAGTATGGAAATCTTCACGCGTTACAGTTGGGTAATACACCAATTTTTCTTTAGCACCTAACTCACCGAAGAATTCATGGTTTGGAATTTCGTTGAGAATCAAATCTTGATAAGCCAGTTCAGAAATGAAACGTGTACCGTGAACCACGATGATTTTTTCAAAACGTTCATAGGTTTCAGGGTCACGAATCACAGACAGGAATGGAGCAAGACCGGTACCAGAAGAAAGAAGGTACAAGTTTTTACCCGGGTTCAAATCGTCCAGAACCAAAGTGCCTGTAGGTTTTTTAGAAACCAGGATTTCATCACCCACTTTTACTTTTTGCAGGATAGAAGTTAAAGGACCATCTGGAACTTTAATAGAGAAAAACTCTAATTCTTCTTCGTAGTTAGCACTTGCAATTGAATAAGCGCGCATTAAAGGCTTACCATTCACTTCAAGACCGATCATCACAAATTGTCCGTTTTTAAAACGCAATGCAGTGTCACGAGTGGTTTTAAAAGAGAATAAAGTGTCATTCCAGTGGTGGACGTGAGTAATCTTTTCGACGTTGAAAGCAGCCATTAAAGGTCTCAATAAGTTATCAAATTAGAACAGCTTACTATTCTAATCTAAAAACATTCTCGATAAACTGAATATATTTAATTGAACTTATCAGAAAAAGTGATTATGACTGAGCTTAAAATGCCAATAATCGGGTATATGAAATCGCCTTATAAAGAAAAATTTGGTATTCCACGTCAACCCAATCTGGTACAGGTCGAGTCCTATATTGAAATGGTTGAGCCTTATAATGATTTAACCGCTTTTGAAGGGATTGAGGAATTTAGTCATCTCTGGCTATTGTGGCAATTTCATGAAAATAAAAATCAGCAGCAAAGTCAAAATTTTAGACCGCAAGTTCGTCCACCGCGCTTGGGGGGCAATAAAAAAATCGGGGTATTTGCCACGCGCAGCATGTACCGGCCATCACCCCTCGGGTTATCCGTTGTCCGGCTGAAAGACGTGAAAAAAGTTGGCAAGTCTGTACGTGTGTATGTGACAGGCAGCGATCTTCTGGATGGAACGCCGATTGTCGATATTAAACCCTATATTCAATATTCAGATGCAGTGGTTACGGCGCAAAGTGGTTATGCACAGGATGAACCTGAACGAAACTCTGTGATCTGGACAGAAAATGCCGAACAGCAAAAGCAGGATTTAATGAAAATTCGCAGGCTAAATAGTCAAATTGTGAATGAGCTGGAGCAGGTTTTATCGCTCGATCCAAGACCGGCTTATCAAAATGATGCGGAGCGGGTATATGGCATGTTGTTTGCCGACTTGAATGTGAAGTTTAAGGTGGATGACCATAAGGTGCAAATTCTCGACATTTTGACGTAAAAAAGGAGCTTTAAGCCACTACTGTCCCATAGTTTGCTTTAAATAAAAAAACCTGAGTCTAAATAGTTAAAATATGAGTGCAAACAAACACTTTAACTATAAAGGACTCAGGTTTTGTCACATCAGAATACCGTATTTCATCAATTA
>NZ_JBNCAT010000061.1:0-5427 GCF_049808495.1 Acinetobacter sp. G11 | reverse complement strand
CAACTTTTCTAAAAAGCTCGAAAATCATTTTAAAGCCTTTGATTTGACTTTCTTTTACCTTAATAACGGATTTGTTTAACGCTAGCATACTTTTTGAAACACCACCGAAATTAGAAATCACTTTTTCAGTGATTTTAATCCTGGTTATTTTATATGGCATCCAATGGATGTTTCATGGTTTTCCAGCAGGAAATTAGCAATTTCCTCTCCAGTATTCATCCTGATTCGGGGTAAATAATCGTTTTAATACTTTACATTAAATCAATGCCGAAATGGCGCAAAATCACAGCCCAGACAAGAAAAATAAAGATAGTCATTATGCAACAGATGGCTAGAGACAGCCAAAATCCATAACGCTGATAAAGTATCGGAAATGCTAAAAACATAGGTAAGGTTGGTACTACATACCAAAAGGTATACCAAGCATGATTGGAAATTTTCTGGGGATCCTGATTCTCAATTTTCATCCATATCAGCACAAGTACCGTGACAATAGGCAAGGCGGCAATCAACCCTCCTAGACGGTCACTACGTTTAGCAACTTCTGAAATTAGTATGACCATCCCAGCAGTTATAGCATATTTAGCAATAAGCCAAACCATATGCATTTCCTTTAGCAAATAAAAAACTTTTTATAGGTGCTTTCAATCATCTACACGCTTTATTCGACCTATAAATTGCTCAATAGACAAGAAATTTATCCTTCTTTTCCTCTATGTCCCATGCTTTGAGTGGCAAAAAGTATAGGGCAATTAGAGGAACTGTTTTTCACGCATTTATTTTGGGTTATTTTTTTCGTTATGGATAGACAATAATCATCATTCTGATCATCTATTTAAATTGCCTCAGGATCAAAAAAAAATTTAGCTGTAGACTTAAAATCATGGCTCTGGGAAGTCAACCAAGTCTCACAAAAGTGTAAGACCTTTTCATAAATTAAACAGTGATATTTTGTGCCTTGATTGGTTCCTCTATTTCTCGTAAGTTATTGGCTTTTTTTTTATTTTTCTTTCTTTTTTAACTTTCTAAAAATAATACCTAGCCGCCACCCTGCCCCAATCAAAGTGAATAATTTCATCTTTTACCTCAACCGATTAGAAATCCAAGCATATATGGCTCAAACTTATACCGATTGCACTCTAAGCCCAGTTCGATAGCTTGTGTATGTTAGGTAAATTTCTGTGGATTAAATAAAGCCTACCTTTCGTTGGGCTTCTACTTTCTGGCTATTCACTATAAATCTGTACTGACAAACACACTTTCAATAAAAGCATCTGCTTCATGATCATCCAGTACTTCAATGTTTACGTCTAAATGAATAACTTCAGCCCCCGTCTTTTCTTTAAATTCTGCAAATTTTTGGCTCAGAAACTCTTGAATTTCATCTTCAAGCTTGGTTCTTGCAATGCGATATTCTTTTAGTGCTTCTTTCACAGACCCCCCCATGGGCTTTTAATTGTGCAATTAATTTAACATAAAGATGAAAAAAGCCCACCATTTGGCAAGCGTTTAAATCAAAATATCAAGCATAATCAATAGGCTTCTTTCATAAATTCTCTTTATTTCCTCCTATGGAAGAAAACAAAGAGGATGTGCACAATTATGAAAGAAGTCTAATCATCGGCAGTTAATTTCTTCCTATATTGTACGGATATCTACCCTGGAAAAAACCACAGATGAGCAATTGATGATAGCTGTTCTCGCCTTTAGATGCCTATTTCACATTAGGAGACACCATATTTTCCGGAACCACCACAGCATCGAACTGTTCCGCAGTAACCAGATTCAATTCGACCGCGACCTGTTTTAAGGTTTTGCCTTCCTTATAAGCTGTTTTTGCAACTTTCGCAGCATTTTCATAACCAATCACCGGATTTAAAGCGGTGACTAGCATGAGTGAGTTATGCAGGAAATGATCTATCTTTTCCCGGTTTGGCTCAATGCCAACGGCGCAATGATCATTGAAGCTGTTACATGCATCGCCCAACAGTTGAATCGATTGCAACAGGTTAAAGGCAATGACCGGCATAAACACATTCAGTTCAAAGTTGCCCGAAGCTCCAGCCACATTAATGGTCGTGTCATTCCCCAACACCTGCGCCACCACCATGGTCATGGCTTCACTTTGGGTAGGATTGACCTTACCCGGCATAATGCTTGAACCCGGCTCATTTTCAGGAATACGGATTTCGCCAAACCCACAGCGCGGACCACTTGCCAGCCAGCGAATATCATTGGCAATTTTATTTAAACTTGTTGCCAGCGTTTTTAAGGCTCCAGAGGCAAATACTGCAGCATCCCGGGCCGCCAAAGCTTCGAATTTGTTCGGAGCCGTCACAAATGGCAAACCGGTTAAATTGGCCAGTTGTGCTGCTGCTTTAACCGCATATTCAGGATGAGCATTTAAACCGGTTCCAACTGCTGTCCCTCCCAAAGGCAATTCATACAAACCCAGTAAGGCATAATGCAGACGTTTTAAGGCATGATCCAGTTGTGATACATAGCCACTAAATTCCTGACCCAGCGTTAAGGGCGTTGCATCCTGTAAATGAGTACGGCCAATTTTCACAATATCTGAAAATGCTTTAGATTTAGCCTCTAGAGTATCGCGTAAACGTTGTACCGCAGGAATCAGCAGTTCATTGATTTGCAGGCTTGCAGCCACATGAATGGCCGTTGGAAAAGAGTCATTGGTCGATTGCGCACGATTGACATGATCATTGGGATGAACCGGCTTTTGCGCCCCCAAAGGATTACCCAGTTTCTGGTTGGCAATATTGGCAATCACTTCATTGCAGTTCATATTACTTTGCGTACCCGAACCGGTTTGCCATACTACCAGCGGAAACTGGCTATCCCACTTCCCGGCAATGACTTCTTCTGCAGCATTGACGATATAGTGTGACAGCTCATGAGGAATTTGATCTAACTCGGCATTGGTAATGGCTGCCGCTTTTTTGACTAGGCCCATCGCCCGAATCATCGGTCGGGGTAAACGCTCCTGGCCAATTTTAAAGTTTTGCAAACTGCGCTGTGTTTGCGCACCCCACATTGCTTCGCCTGGAACTTCTACCTCGCCCATGGTGTCGTGTTCAATACGTGTTTGCATGCGCTACCTCTTATCCCTGTCGTTTTATTCATTCAGCCAATTGATTAGTTTTGACATATTTAATGATCTTAATCAAACATCTTGTAATTGTAAATGATTATTATTTACATATGCTTTTTAAGCTTCATACCTCTTTAATTTCCTTTTAGCGTTTGCTGATAAAAACGCCAGGCATCTTCAATCATTTGGGTAATGCTGCGTTTAGGTTGCCATTTTAAAATTTCATGGGCCTTGCTTGAAGTCGCCCCCACCTGATCCAGTTCAGCATAAGTATAAAACGGTGCATCTATGGTCTTGATTTCAGTCCGGGTGACTTTGGACACTTCACTGAGCAAGGCGCGTATGGACATATTTTGCCCTGCGATATTAAAAGCATTACAGGTATAAGGTTGGGTTCTTAACCATTGCAAGGTTGCGAAAATGGCATCACAACAGTCCAATACATGCAAAAAGCTGCGTTCAACGGTACGATCCAGGGTTTGGGCTTGCTGTCGCAGTTCAATATAATCACGTTTTCTCGCTGCTACCTGTAAAGCCAGCGGAATAATGTTTTTCGGCAATGGTGCAACAAACTCCCCGAGTACGGCATGTTCAAAGGCTCCGGCAATGTTGCATAATCTTAAAATGGCAATTTTCCATTCATTGTCGGTCAGTGCAGTATCACGGATGATTTCTTCCGTCATTTGTTGAGATTTGATATAGGGATTTGGATAGGAATAATTAAATGGCGTATCTTCGGTCAGAATTAAGCTGGACTGGCCGTAAACCGCCAGACTGGATAAATGAATCAGGCTGCGAATGCCTGTACGCTGCATGGAACGCAGCAAGCTCATAATACAACTGACATTATCGTTATAATATTCCAGCGGTTTCAGCGCAGATTCTTCTATCGATTTGAAACCGGCGGTATGAATGACGGCTTCTACGGAATATTGTTCAAAAACTTTGTTTAAAGCCGGCGTATTGCGGATGTCAATTTTGACAAAAGGCACATACATGCCGGAAATGTATTCAAGTCGTTCCAGGGTTTGTAAAGTTGCATTGGATAAATTATCGACAATGATGACTTCTTGTCCATGAGCCATCAGGCTTAACGCAATATGTGAGCCTATAAAGCCTAAACCACCTGTCACTAAAATCATTGTTTAGATACTCCTTATAATAATCAGTACCTTGCAATTTATTGGTGTAATTTTGGTGCTTACAACAACTTATTCACAGATATTAAAAGCAAAAAACCGACTCAAAAATTCTCTTGAGTCGGCTAATCTGCAAGAGCACTATATCACCATATTAAAGGTTTGAAATAATGCATGTGTTACAGTTATGGCTATGAACTGTATTTTATTTACGACAAAAAAATTGATTTAGACATAAAAAACCGCCCTTCCAGGCGGTCTATTTTTATTTCAGCAATCTGTATCGTTCATGCGGAAGTCTTTTCAGTTTAAAGATATGATCATAGTGGACTGCCACCTCTCTCCTAAGCAAGACAACTCAGAAACGGCAAAAGCTTTTCAAGTCTATCTAATGTTTATTCCTAATCGTATTTACATTCCTGTTCATTAAATGTCTTATAAAGTACTTAAAAGATAGACTTTTAATATAACTAAGCTCTTGCTGATGACTTCTATAAAAATCGTCAGGGCTATCAAATATACCGAAGTCTTGGTTAATTCCCTTGTCTTGAATAAAAGTATGACTTAGATTCCAGTCTATGGGTGGATTATCAAAATTATCTGTAAAGACTCCGAAACCACAGAATGTCTGAGTAACGTTTTTATTGATGTTTCTTAGCTCTTGAAAATATTTCTTATCAAGAATGACTCCTTCCAAGATATACCAATGTTCATTCACATAAACCTCCACCCAACTATGCAATATGTTTTTAGGTGAAAGCTTATACCAGATACCGTCTATCGCCCCTTTCTGTAACGCTTTATCAATAGTGAAGCCATGCAGTCGAGTAGGTATTTTGACTGCTCTTAACAGCGCCATCAATAAAGTTGCTTTTGTATTACATTGGCCATAGCCATCTTTTAAAACATCAGAAGCAGGAATCATGTCTCCGGTGTTATAGCCGAACTTAATCTCGTCCCGAACAAAGTTATAAATTTTTTTAACTTTTTCTACATCACTTAACTCATTCCATTTTCTTTGCTCTATTAAATTTTTTATTAAAAAATGGCTATAGTTTAATATAGGGGTGAATAGCCACTAATTTTGTAGACACCTTTTAGTTAGATAAAATGGCTAATTAACGAGGTGCTTATGAGCAGTAAACGATATCCTGAAGAATTCAAAATTGAAGCAGTAAA
>NZ_JBNCAT010000060.1:0-5545 GCF_049808495.1 Acinetobacter sp. G11 | reverse complement strand
AATAATGAGCTGGCGATGACTTACTCTCACATGGGTAATCCCACACTACCATCAGCGCTAAGAGGTTTCACTTCTGAGTTCGGGAAGGGATCAGGTGGTTCACTCTTGCTATGGTCGCCAGCACAACTGTTATGACTTTGCGTTTGGTCTTATTCGCTTTGCATTGCTGCGTTGCTTGCCGTTGCTTGGTCAAATGAGTTATTAACAGGTATATCTGAGTTTCATATTTTGTTCTTTAGCGTTCACTAAATCAAGTATTTTACTGGTCTTTCGATCAGTTATGAATCGATTGAGCTTTAATACAACAACTGTTTGGGTGTTGTATAGTCAAGCCTCACGAGCAATTAGTATTGGTCAGCTTCACATGTCACCATGCTTCCACATCCAACCTATCAACGTCGTAGTCTTCAACGGCTCTTTAGGAGGCATAAAGCCTCGGGGAAATCTTATCTTGAGGTAGGCTTCCCGCTTAGATGCTTTCAGCGGTTATCCCTTCCGAACATAGCTACCCGGCGATGCGACTGGCGTCACAACCGGTACACCAGAGGTTCGTCCACTCTGGTCCTCTCGTACTAGGAGCAGATCCTCTCAAATTTCCAGCGCCCACGGTAGATAGGGACCGAACTGTCTCACGACGTTCTAAACCCAGCTCGCGTACCTCTTTAAATGGCGAACAGCCATACCCTTGGGACCTGCTTCAGCCCCAGGATGAGATGAGCCGACATCGAGGTGCCAAACACCGCCGTCGATATGAACTCTTGGGCGGTATCAGCCTGTTATCCCCAGAGTACCTTTTATCCGTTGAGCGATGGCCCTTCCATACAGAACCACCGGATCACTAAGACCTACTTTCGTACCTGCTCGACTTGTGGGTCTCGCAGTTAAGCGCGCTTTTGCCTTTATACTCTACGCGTGATTTCCGACCACGCTGAGCGCACCTTCGTACTCCTCCGTTACTCTTTAGGAGGAGACCGCCCCAGTCAAACTACCCACCAGACATGGTCCTCGTCCCGGATAACGGGACAGAGTTAGAACCTCAATATTACCAGGGTGGTATTTCAAGGACGGCTCCATCAGAACTGGCGTCCTGATTTCAAAGCCTCCCACCTATCCTACACAAGTAAGATCAAAGTTCAATGTCAAGCTGCAGTAAAGGTTCACGGGGTCTTTCCGTCTAGCCGCGGGTACACCGCATCTTCACGGCGATTTCGATTTCACTGAGCCTCTGCTGGAGACAGCGCCCCCATCATTATGCCATTCGTGCAGGTCGGAACTTACCCGACAAGGAATTTCGCTACCTTAGGACCGTTATAGTTACGGCCGCCGTTTACTGGGGCTTCGATCAAGAGCTTCGCTTACGCTAACCCCATCAATTAACCTTCCAGCACCGGGCAGGCATCACACCCTATACGTCCACTTTCGTGTTTGCAGAGTGCTATGTTTTTAATAAACAGTTGCAGGGGCCTGGTTTCTGTGGCTGCTCTCAGCTCAGGAAGCAAGTTCCATCACCAAAAGCAGCGTACCTTCTCCCGAAGTTACGGTACCATTTTGCCTAGTTCCTTCAGCAGAGTTCTCTCAAGCGCTTTGGTCTACTCGACCTGACCACCTGTGTCGGTTTCGGGTACGATTCCAGTGTAACTGAAGCTTAGAGACTTTTCCTGGAAGTATGGTATCAGCCACTTCACTGTACAAGTACAGCTTGCTATCAGATCTCAGCATAGAGCACCCCGGATTTGCCTAAGATGCATGCCTACTTCCTTCCACCTGGACAACCAACGCCAGGCTGACTTAACCTTCTCCGTCCTCTCATCGCATTACACTGAAGTATTGGAATATTAACCAATTTCCCATCGACTACGCCTTTCGGCCTCGCCTTAGGGGTCGACTCACCCAGCCCCGATTAACGTTGGACTGGAACCCTTGGTCTTTCAGCGAGCGGGTTTTTCACCCGCTTTGTCGTTACTCACGTCAGCATTCGCACTTCTGATACCTCCAGCAGACTTCTCAATCCACCTTCATCGGCTTACAGAACGCTCCCCTACCACGTATACAATGTATACATCCGCAGCTTCGGCACATAGTTTTAGCCCCGTTACATCTTCCGCGCAGGCCGACTCGACTAGTGAGCTATTACGCTTTCTTTAAAGGGTGGCTGCTTCTAAGCCAACCTCCTAGCTGTCTATGCCTTCCCACATCGTTTCCCACTTAACTATGATTTTGGGGCCTTAGCTGGCGGTCTGGATTGTTTTCCTCTTGACTACGGACGTTAGCACCCGCAGTCTGTCTCCCGGATAGTACTCATTGGTATTCGGAGTTTGCATCGGTTTGGTAAGTCGGGATGACCCCCTAGCCGAAACAGTGCTCTACCCCCAATGGTATTCGTCCGAGGCGCTACCTAAATAGCTTTCGGGGAGAACCAGCTATCACCGAGTTTGATTAGCCTTTCACCCCTATCCACAAGTCATCCCCTGGCTTTTCAACGACAGTGGGTTCGGTCCTCCAGTCAGTGTTACCTAACCTTCAACCTGCTCATGGATAGATCACCCGGTTTCGGGTCTATACCCAGCAACTAAACGCCCTATTAAGACTCGATTTCTCTACGGCTCCCCTATACGGTTAACCTCGCTACTGAATATAAGTCGCTGACCCATTATACAAAAGGTACGCAGTCACCGAACAAGTCGGCTCCCACTGCTTGTATGCATGCGGTTTCAGGATCTATTTCACTCCCCTCACAGGGGTTCTTTTCGCCTTTCCCTCACGGTACTGGTTCACTATCGGTCAGTCAGGAGTATTTAGCCTTGGAGGATGGTCCCCCCATATTCAGACAAGGTTTCACGTGCCTCGCCCTACTCGACATCATCATATCAGCCCTTTCGTGTACAGGACTATCACCTACTATGGTTGCACTTCCCAGAGCATTCCACTAAAGCTGATATAACTTAATGGGCTTTTCCCCGTTCGCTCGCCGCTACTGAGGGAATCTCAATTGATTTCTTTTCCTAAGGGTACTGAGATGTTTCACTTCCCCTCGTTTGCCTCATACACCTATGTATTCAGTGTATGATACCTACCTTATGGTAAGTGGGTTCCCCCATTCAGAAATCTCCGGATCACAGGATATTTGCCGCCTCCCCGGAGCTTATCGCAGGCTATTACGTCTTTCATCGCCTCTGACTGCCAAGGCATCCACCACATGCACTTAATTACTTGACTATACAACCCCAAACAGTCGTTTATCCCACAAGTAGGATAAGCAACAGATCATGATGATCTCTCATCACGCTCATACAGTTGGCGTCTTGTGCATTTAAGCACCGTACAGCTTCAATTAGATTCATATACCAAAACGCTTGATTCAGTTTAATCGCTAGTAACTCATTCTCTCCTTCACATCGCAGTAATAAATCACTGTTAGTGTTGGATAAAACGAGTATGAACAATTTATTTCAACTCAAATATATTCTGTTAATGATTAACTGCCATCTCGTCGATGCACAGTAAACTGTGATAAATCACAGAGGTTAATAAGTATGAACTTACTAAGCTCTATAATCTATGGTGGAGACTAGGAGAGTCGAACTCCTGACCTCCTGCGTGCAAAGCAGGCGCTCTACCAACTAAGCTAAGTCCCCAGCTTAAATCATATCGATTATTAACGTTATATCTTTACTTCGTCTGCATTATCGCTTCGTCAGTAGTGGTGGGTCTGACAAGACTTGAACTTGTGACCCCACGCTTATCAAGCGTGTGCTCTAACCAACTGAGCTACAGACCCTCAGATACATCGTCATGAAGAACAACTTGTTGTGGATTCTTACCAATCGTCAATCTTTCGTTAAGGAGGTGATCCAGCCGCAGGTTCCCCTACGGCTACCTTGTTACGACTTCACCCCAGTCATCGGCCACACCGTGGTAAGCGTCCTCCTTGCGGTTAGACTACCTACTTCTGGTGCAACAAACTCCCATGGTGTGACGGGCGGTGTGTACAAGGCCCGGGAACGTATTCACCGCGGCATTCTGATCCGCGATTACTAGCGATTCCGACTTCATGGAGTCGAGTTGCAGACTCCAATCCGGACTACGATCGGCTTTTTGAGATTAGCATCCTATCGCTAGGTAGCAACCCTTTGTACCGACCATTGTAGCACGTGTGTAGCCCTGGTCGTAAGGGCCATGATGACTTGACGTCGTCCCCGCCTTCCTCCAGTTTGTCACTGGCAGTATCCTTAAAGTTCCCGGCATGACCCGATGGCAAGTAAGGAAAAGGGTTGCGCTCGTTGCGGGACTTAACCCAACATCTCACGACACGAGCTGACGACAGCCATGCAGCACCTGTATCAGAGTTCCCGAAGGCACCAATCCATCTCTGGAAAGTTCTCTGTATGTCAAGACCAGGTAAGGTTCTTCGCGTTGCATCGAATTAAACCACATGCTCCACCGCTTGTGCGGGCCCCCGTCAATTCATTTGAGTTTTAGTCTTGCGACCGTACTCCCCAGGCGGTCTACTTATCGCGTTAGCTGCGCCACTAAAGCCTCAAAGGCCCCAACGGCTAGTAGACATCGTTTACGGCATGGACTACCAGGGTATCTAATCCTGTTTGCTCCCCATGCTTTCGTACCTCAGCGTCAGTATTAGGCCAGATGGCTGCCTTCGCCATCGGTATTCCTCCAGATCTCTACGCATTTCACCGCTACACCTGGAATTCTACCATCCTCTCCCATACTCTAGCCTCCCAGTATCGAATGCAATTCCTAAGTTAAGCTCAGGGATTTCACATCCGACTTAAAAAGCCGCCTACGCACGCTTTACGCCCAGTAAATCCGATTAACGCTCGCACCCTCTGTATTACCGCGGCTGCTGGCACAGAGTTAGCCGGTGCTTATTCTGCGAGTAACGTCCACTATCCGGTAGTATTAATACCAGTAGCCTCCTCCTCGCTTAAAGTGCTTTACAACCAAAAGGCCTTCTTCACACACGCGGCATGGCTGGATCAGGGTTCCCCCCATTGTCCAATATTCCCCACTGCTGCCTCCCGTAGGAGTCTGGGCCGTGTCTCAGTCCCAGTGTGGCGGATCATCCTCTCAGACCCGCTACAGATCGTCGCCTTGGTAGGCCTTTACCCCACCAACTAGCTAATCCGACTTAGGCTCATCTATTAGCGCAAGGCCCGAAGGTCCCCTGCTTTCTCCCGTAGGACGTATGCGGTATTAGCATCCCTTTCGAGATGTTGTCCCCCACTAATAGGCAGATTCCTAAGCATTACTCACCCGTCCGCCGCTAGGTTAGGTAGCAAGCTACCCTTCCCCGCTCGACTTGCATGTGTTAAGCCTGCCGCCAGCGTTCAATCTGAGCCATGATCAAACTCTTCAGTTTAAAATCATTAGTAGCTTATGGCTACAAATCTTGGCTCATCAATTTTCTGACAAAAAATTTGCTCAAATAAACTTCGAGTAATTTCTACCATCAATCAATGAAAATAATTTCGATCGATCAACCAGTAAAAATCCACACAAGTTGTTCTTCATAATCTCTTAATGATCT
>NZ_JBNCAT010000059.1:0-6871 GCF_049808495.1 Acinetobacter sp. G11 | reverse complement strand
CCTGTGTGGTTGCGAAACTCGACCTTTGGGCAGAAGCCAGGTCTTTGATTGCGGGAGCAAGTGAAGCAAGAGGATTCATATTGAGCTTTACAAGGCTGTTATAGCGTTTAACAAGACGCAGATCTAAGCCAGAGATGTTAAATTGAAGAGCATGCTCTTCAATTTAACGCAAAGCTCGGGATTTGTAGATACCTATGCCTTTCAGGAGAGGGCCAGGGAGAGATAATTAAAGCCGATAAAACTGCTTCGCGTTATGATGGAATACCTGTTCCAATGCATGAGGATTATAGGCCACAACCGCATCACTAAAGGCATCAATAATGTTCACCAGTGAAGTGCTGACCCGATCCATCGGGAAGTTGGAGGCAAACATCACGCGGTAACTGCCAAAGTGTTGCAATACATGGCTGATCATTGGAAAGGCCAGATCATACACTTCTTGTTTGCTGGCCAGACGGTTTTGTTTATGGAACTGATGACCCAGCACAGGCATAAACAGGCCCGACATCTTGGTATAAACATTCGGACAGCTGGCCAGCTCGGCAATATCCTCCTGCCAGCGTACCAGAATGTTTTCCCGCGCGAATTTGGTTAAGCCGGTCAGAGCACCGACATGGCCAAAAAGACCGGCAGGTGTGCCAAAATGATCCAGCACAATAGAAGTTTCCGGAAACTGCTGGGCTAATGCAATCACATCACTTAACTGTGTGGAATACACCCAGGCATCAAAGCTTAAATTGTTTTGCGCGAGGGCCTCAAAGCCCTTTAAAAATTTTTTATTGCGGTATAAATGCGGTTGATCTGCCCAGGCTCGAATTCCTTTATCTTCATGTACTGCCGCCATTTTACGAATGCCCTTAAAGCGCGGCGAAGCTTTTTTATGCAGTTGCAAAATTTTCTTGAAATTGCTGTCGTGTGGATCGGCAGTTGCAACAATGCCACCGAGTTTGACTGTTTCTGCGTTAAAGGGCAGTGATTCAATAAAACGGGTTTCGCCAATCACGCCTTTACCTTTATTTTTATGCCAGCTGGCTTCGACATGCACCACTTGTTCTACCTCATAGTGCCCGATATCTTCGACATAGTGTTCAGGCAAATAGGGTGCTGTCACATGGTGGGTCAGGCCTAATGTTTCAATCAGATCATCAGCATTCATCATGCGGACCGCTTTGTCGAGCAGGTAAGGATGTTTGCCCAGCAATTTGACCGCCAAGGCGGCAGCATGGGGTGTGGTATAAGGATCCCATTGGTGAATATGTGCATCAATAATTGCAAAATCCAGCGCTTGCATTTCTGTCCTTAATTCAGCAAATCTCTGTTATTTAACCATACTGTAAAGAGCCCTGACTTTAAATGACCTTTCATCCAAAAACTCAGCACATAAAAAAAGCCCCGTAGGGCTTTTTAAACTTCTGATCAGTGCTGATGATCATGGTCATGTTTGTTGGCATGAAATTCTTCATTGCGACGAAAGCGAAGATAATTTTCAAACTGTTCGCAATATTCATCATAGTTGTCTTCCAGCATCATCTGGAACTGCTGCATGATGTAAGACATCACCTGATCTTTGGCATCACGCATTTCATTGCCATCTTTAAAATTGTTGGCTGCGACCCAGGTATTAAAACGGGCAGTGGCAAACAGCATGGCAGCGCTGACTTGTCCGCGCATTTCAGCAGGTTTCACGGCTGAACCCTTTTCGACACGGCAAAATTCGTTGGCTTGTTTAATAAATTCATCAGCACGTTCAAAAAAAGCAGCATTTAACGCTTCTTCTTCGGTTACATCTGTTGCTTCAATCTTTTGAACCATGAACTTTTCCTGCAAAAACGATCTAATGGCCTATTATAGGCAAAGCCTTGCAGAAACTAAACCTTTGGCTTAATCTAAAAATAGCCTAAGCATAGAAATGGATACTCCAATGCAAGATGCCATTGCCGTACAAAGTTTAAAAAGTGACATCGCCTTGCTGCGTCAGAATATTTGGCCACCAGCAAATCTGGCCAATGTAGAGGGCTTGCCTATTTATTATGGCTCTAAAAAAGAAGTGGACGAATATTACCGGCAATGGACCGGCTTAATTGAAAGGGCACAAGACCTGTTTCAGCCCTTTATGCAAGATGAAACCCTGGATGCCGTGCATTTGCCCAGCCATTTGAATCTGCCTTTATTTTATTTTCATGTCGACCGCATCCGGATTAACAAAACCCGTGCCAAAGAGTCCAAAACCTTTCGGAGGATTGCCAGCCTGCTCGATAAGTGCGGGAAATTTGAACCTGAGCAGATTCAGGCCATGCGTGCCTGGCTGGAAAGTGATGATACCGCAGCGTTGGTGGCTCATCGTGAATTCATCGATTTGCGCACTTATGTGTTCCAGCATGGTCAAAGTGAGTACACACGCACGCGGTTTTATGTAAATGGCATTGTGCTGAGTACAGAGCCGCATTTTGAACTGGTGGATGCCCGTGACAAGCCGCGCAAACAGCGCAATGACAGTTATAGCGATCCATTGGCAGATAATGGAACCTGGAAAATATTTGGCAAATACCGCTAATCTTGGCTTTGCGTTTGCCCCTTACCAGAAAGTAGCGGTTTTAGAATAATCCTCTAAATGCTGCTGAGCCTGTTGCAACACGGATTCTTTCTCGTTGGCTATCCAGCCTAAGGCAAACCAGAGTTTTTGTTTACGTTGCACCATATCCTGAAACAGCGCTTCAGCCACCATCAAATCATTATACTGTCCCAAACTTTCCTGGGCGGGTTTTAAATCTTTGAGATAGCGCTTTACATCTTGAGCAGGATAAAGCGAGGCAACGAATTCTACGCAATAACGCAAGCGTTTGACCCGTTTGCGGGTACGATGCCGTGACTCGATATCCAGCTGTAAAAATTGATCGGCATCTTTGCAGATCTGTTGATGCAATTTTTGTAGTTTTTTTGCGATATCTTTTTTTAATCCCGCTTTTTTCTGCTTTTTATTTGGCTGATCGACAAAGCGCAGCAGATGCAGAATCAGTTCTACAAAGTCTGAAGAACGTAAAGATTCATCAATCGGAATGCCGGATTCTTCAGGCGTACGAGGAAGCTGGACAAAAGGGGCACCGGCCTGTTCGAGCTGAGGTAAAAGTCCTTCACTCAAGGCATCGCGGTCACGGGTTGACCCCAGTTGGCGAAACAGCTGAGTCAGTTGTTCCTGCCAGTCTGGGTGAACATCTTTGGACCAGTCACCAAACACACGCAAGGCACTTCTTAAACGGCGAATGGCAACCCGGGTCTGGTGAACATGATCGCTATCATGCTGTCCGGAAGCAATCGCAGATGCATTCGGCAATAGGTGTTGCAAGGTATTATTGATGATCTGCTTCAATACGTGATCAGTCGAGTCCTGTAGATTCAGTTTGAGCGGACTTGCAAACTGAGCGGGAGGAATTTTTAAATCCTGTGCCAGCAAATCTCCACGTTGCGCTTTACTGCGCACATCCAGCCATAAATGATATCGTTGTACCCAGGGGTGAATAAACTTGAGCAGATCTTGAACAGAACCTTGTTTAAGCTCAAACTCAATTTCATAAATTGCCAATTTCTTATCGTTATGGCGAATCTCGCCGCGATCCAGACTTACCTCAATTTCTGAACGGTTAAAATGAACCACGTGCATCAGACGCTGCACGACCGTTTCATATTGCACCGTCAGGTTTTTAGCCTGTTTGCCCAAAGCCTTTTGCAGCAATTGTTTTGCTTTTGCATGCGACTGGTAAATCTCAAGGTCCAAACCTGGATTTTCCAGCTTGCCTAGATCGGTTTCCAGTTCAAGGCGCTGCAAGGAATGATTGCTGGGCGCTTTTAAGGTTTGGATCCAGTGACCGTCTTCAAGACGTTGCCGTAATGAAATGTTTTTTTGAGCTAAATGCCGTTCGGGTGTGTCGTAGTATTTTGCATATAAAGAAATCAAACGAGCATTCTTGTTCAAGAATAGCTGATAGAGCTTTTCCTGATCTGATGCGGGAATCTGAAATTTTAATTCTACTTCGAGCATGTTAAAACTCCTGACGCTTCATCATCCGATAGGGTCATGACTTTTATTGTAAACGGCTATTATTGTAAGCCAGTATCATGATAAGCCAGTATCGAAACAAGAGTAGGGTTGTGCCAGAAAGTAGATCAAGCGTATGTCACCCCACTCATTAAGGTACATTAAAAGATCATGCCATACGCTTTGATTTGACTGGTTTAATTTTCTTGCTTTATTTGTTACTTAATAAATTTACGACTCACCAGGAATTGTTCTGTCGCTTCAAGCAGCTTTTGTGCATACACTTCCTGTTTCGCTGTCAGCCAGCCCAAAACAAACCAGTCACTGGCTTCAAGTTCAGTTTGCTGAATATACTCGGCAGAAGAGGCCAGAATCTGATATTCACTGGCTGCAAGTTGAGCATCATTCAAGGCTTTGCTGTATTTCTGCAAGTTTTTGACATCATAAATCGAGGTTAAAATCGGGAAGCTAAATTTCAGTTCATGAATTTTAGTGGCTAACTGATCCAGACTTTCAAAATTGGCAATATCGGCATTCGCAAGATGCTCTTGCAGCTGTTTATATTGATTTTGCAGGGTGTTTTGTGCGAACCACTTTAAATCATGCGCTTGCGGCTTATCCTCCTGCTCTAAGCCAAACATCAATAATTCCAGATAATGATGGACGTTTTGCGTTGAACGAACCAGATTGGCCAACTTTTCTTTGGCGTACAAAATATCTTTGGCTAAATTCGATGCGGTATTTGGATTCTGTAAAAATGCGCCTAAAGTCGACTGCATGTGCTGCAAATGCTGTAAATGATCAAACTGGTGCTTAAATGCGCCCAGTTGCGTCGCCCATTTGTCTGAAACAGCCTCATTCCAGTCTTTAAATAAGGACAGGGTCAAATGCAAATGATCCAGGGCAATTTGTGCTTGCTGAATATGTGTTTTCTCGGCAACGCTCGCAGCAATAGCCGCGATATTTGGCAGTAGATGCTGTAACTGCTGGGCAATCAGCAGACGCAAGTTTTTATTGGCGGGGTCTTTTTTGCTTAAGTTAAATTCCTTGGCCAATTTTGCCGGACTGACGGGTTGCTGGATGGCTAAAAGATTGCCAATTTCGGCCTTGCTCCGCACATCCAGCCAAAGATGATATTTCTTTACCCATTCAAAGCTAAAGGCGAGAAGTGACTGGACCGAGCCTGACTTCAGTTCAAACTCAACTTCATGCACTTCACTCTGCGCTGTTTCGGTACGCACTGCACCGACATCTAGGCTGACCTCTATTTCGGTTTCTTCAAAATGAATGACGCGAAAGGTCCGCTGTATATCGGTTTCAAACTGCAATTTAAGCTGATCCTGTGCCTCGCCCAAAGCATTTTTCAGGATGTGCTGCGCTTCGGCATCCTGCGCGTAAATGGATAAATCCAGCTGCGGTGCCTGTTCCAGTTCGCCTAAGTCATGGTTATGCTCAAAACGGTGCAAATGGCTTTTACCGGCAGCTTTCAGGGTCTGAATCCAGCGCGTGCCTTCGAGACGTTGTCTTAAGGCAACACCATGCTGTGAAAGTAACCGTTCCGAGGTGTCATAATATTTGGCTTTTAGTTGAATAATTTCAGATTTTTTAGGATCCAATGCTTTCAGTAGGGCATTGCGTCTTGCTTCAGGAATCTGAAATTTTAATTCAACTTCAACCATGATCTTTCATCCAAATTTTGTGATGCGATGTCAGCAATACAACTCGTCATCATCGATAGCTTACAAATGCGTTATGAAATCTGTTCTTTTATAGCGCCGGAAATTGTATTGTTCATTCTAGGCTCCTGATTGTAACGAAAATGATTTTTGATGTAAGACTTGACGAACGGATTCTTGCCTGGTTGCTTTGCAAATGATCAAACAAATGATGAGAGCTGACACTTCAATTTGAACAAAATATGCGCTAACTTAAATCAAAATATGCAGGGCTATGACCATGAATACAACAATCCAGCTCAAATTTGAACATCATCCTGAACCGGAATTTCAGCTGCCGATTCAAAACTATCATGAATTCTATCGGTTTTATTTGACTGAACACCGTAATGTCATGAGTCGCCGTTTGCATGTGGTGGGCAGCAGTATCGGCTTATATTGTGTGACTAAAGCGATACGCCATAAAAAGGCCAAATATGTGTTATATGGTTTGGTTGCAGGCTATGCCTGTGCATGGGTGGGGCATTTTGTCTTTGAAAAAAATAAACCGGCAAGTTTTAAACAACCGCTGTATAGTTTTATTTCAGATTGGCGTATGTTTGCCGATGCACTGCGCGGTAATTTAAGTTTGCAAGACCGTTCTAAAGATAAAATATCAGGTTAAATTGCGGCTTATTTATACCATTCAGACAAAAAATCACCATTTTGTGATTATTTTCATAAAAAATGTAGAAATAAAATTAATTTTGTCTTGAAATGCTAGAGTGAATATTTTATTAATAGAACAGACATTTAGGAAGCTGAATTTTTACTTCGTGCCTGTCCCCAATCTTAAAGTTTTCCAAGCCTAGAGTGACCTTCTCTAGGCTTTTTTTATGCAGGCGGTACGTTAAAAGCTCAGCTTAAAAAATATCAACATTCATCATGGACTAAAAGAGGAGTCATTAGGATTGAAAGTAGGATGCAATGTTGGCTGGAATACCTGGATAAAAAATAAGGCGACTCTCTAATTCTTCGTTCGCTTCCCCAAGCGCGTTTGATAACAAAGAATGGCTTTGTTGCACAAACATAGCTTAGAAGGCTTCTTCAGCAATATAATTTCAGAATGAAGAAGCCTGCACCTAAAATCTATCGTACAACTAATTGGTCATCCTATAATCAA
>NZ_JBNCAT010000058.1:0-7928 GCF_049808495.1 Acinetobacter sp. G11 | reverse complement strand
CTCTTTATTTCGATTTATCGAAATTACCAACATGTATATGTTGGTCAGGGGATTACAAAGGGGATTTACCCCTTGTCGCACCATTGGATGAAATCCAATGGCTAAGTGCGCTCTTCGAGGAAAACATTACTATACATATAGCACCTTGAATGCATATTCAAGTGCGCTTATGTTAGGGATGGTTTCCCAGGATGATGGTATTGGATTAATGAGCGTTACTGAAACACTAGACAGCAAAATCAAAGCACAGGAAGAAAAGCTAAAGCAGTTAAAGGCTCAAAGACAGGCAGCACTGGCAAGAGAACGTGCTAAAGAGAAAGAACAAGCTCGAAAGGATGATACCAGACGCAAAATTTTAATTGGATCCTGTATGCTAAAGATCACTGAAGATGATGAACAAGCCAGAGCTAAATTAATTGCTCAGATGGATAAGTATTTAACAGATGAGCGTGACCGAAAGCTTTTTAATTTATAAATTTTGAGGGATAAGTAGTGGAAGATCCAACACTTAATAAGTTAATACGTAATACAGAATTATTCTTCGAACATCACTGGAATGTAGACCTATTAGGAAAGCCTCCTGAATGGTCACCAGTACATTTTAATTTTGGAAAAATTCCTAATTACGATAAACAAGGTGTATATGCGTTTGTCAAAGGGGATTTAGTGACTTATATCGGTGTTGGGACTTCTAGAGGTGCTGGCCGTTATCGTGGTAATGGCTTAAGCGCCAGGGTAATGAAATATTGCCGATGGAATGAAGATAAAACTGAATATATTGCGATAGATCCAAGACTGAAAGATGCTGGATCCATCATTACAATAGGCTTTGAGCGTGATACGGCTTATTTAGCAAATGCCCTAGAAGTTTTTCTTATCTCTAAAATCCAACCTGTCCACAATGTGGTTAAAGTTGGTATGTAATTTCGCATAAGAAATTTTATGTTAAATGGATTCAATCTCTGTCATCAAAGTCAGCATTAATTCTATCGACAGTCCATTTTACTGTATTGTTATCTAAGTAAAAAAAATCTCTATTTAAAATATCATCTTCAAAAATTAAGCCATTAACATCTAGCTTCCCTTCTTTTAAATATCCAATAATTTCATATCTTAGACTATTATCTATTTGCTTAATTTGATGGGAATAATGTGTTTTCTCAATAAGGTAATCATCAAAAATAGTAGCTTCTAAATCTATAAGGTAATTTTTTTTGAGATCAATACATGAGGGTATTGAAGAACTAAATACCTCTAGAATTTCATTACGAACCTTAATTTTTAGAATGAATTCGAGATTCTCATTACATTCTATGATTTGAGCTATATATTTCACTTCGATTAAGATTTCCTAAAATTAACATAATACACGTTATACGAATTCCCAAGGCATGGCTTTTAGTCATGCTTTTTTTATCAAAAGACTATACCTGAATGATAGCGAGCCAAATCGCATACAATATCTATCATTAGACTTAATGCAATAATTAAATGATAGTATTATCATTAATCTAATAGAATTAAGATTAAATGATAGAAATGAATACACGTATTTATCTACGAGCTTCAACTAAAGATCAAGATGCAGAAAGGGCTTTGCAGATTCTTCAGGATCTAAACCAAAACTTGAATTTGGGTGAAACCATTGTGTACGTGGAAAACTATAGTGGTACGAAGTTAGACCGACCTGAATTGAATAAGCTACTGTCAGAAGCAAATCAAGGTGACACATTGTTAGTTGAAAGTATTGACCGCTTATCACGCCTAACCCAACGAGATTTTCAAGAGCTGAAGCGCAGGATCCAGGAGAAGGGACTTCGTTTAGTCGTAGCAGATCTTCCTACTACCTACCAAATGATTCAAACCAGTGACAGCATTACTCATTCAATCTTGGAACTCATCAACAATATGTTGATTGATCTTCTGGCAACAATGGCCCGCCTAGACAATGAGAAACGTATAGAACGTATTAAGCAGGGCCTGGCACGTTCGGGTTACAAACCAACAGGCAAGAAGGCAAATGAGGCTAAACATAAACGAATAAAAGAATTGCTAGTAGTTGGCAATATGACTAAGGAAGAAATTGCCAAAGCAGTGAATTGTGGAGTTGCAACTGTCTATCGAGTTGCTAAAGTTATCTAAAAGAGGCTTATCTCAACGCGCCCCCAATGGGGCACCGCTGCATTCAGGTTACTTCACATAAGAAATTTTATGTTAAATGATTGTTAGAAATGCCCCTTGATCGAGGCATTTTCTATAAAGAATACTAAAAACTAATTAAAGCCAACCAAGTTTCAAAACAAGGCAGTTCTCAGCAATCATATTTTTAAATTATATAACTCCCAACTGAGCTTTTGCTCCAACGATAAGGCTTTCATTTTGAGTTTCTAAGGCAAATAAACCATACATCAAAGGAGAGGCCGCTGCTCTTTCTAAAGTCTGTTCATATAGTTTATTCCAAACTTTACCCCCTAGTTTTTCATACTCGATGATTAGAGTTTTGAGGCTTTCTTCTCCAAACAAAGTTACATGCCCAGCAAAATCAATCGCTGGGTCATCTATATGGGCTGTTGACCAATCAATAACGCCTGAAACAGCTCCATCCTTTGAAGCTAGTACATGCCCAGCATATAAATCGCCATGTATAAATTGGGTGAAATCTGCCCATAGAACATCATTATCCAACCATTTTCTGTAGCGGGTTTCCAATTGCTCACTTATACCAATTTCAGATTTTACTAACTGCAAATTGTTTGCTATTTCAGGTCTTAAATCTGAAGGTTTCATAATTTTCAAATCATTTTCCCGAACTTCTTTTTCAGGAATACTATGGATTTCAAATAAGGTTTTTGCCAAAGATGTTATGTATTTCGGGCTATCTTTGTCCATATTCCAAATTATTTCATAGGTTTCAGCATCCAAATTTAAAACAGGATTATCTTTAAGTATGGGATAAGCCACTAATTCTGTAGATGAAATTCTCCAATCAGGAACCTCTACAGAAAGATGTTTTTTTACCAATTCTAAAATGCGTTTTTCTTTCTTGATTTGTTCCCTCATGCCATCACGACGAGGAATACGCAGCAACCATTGTTGCCCCTTTGTATCAAGAGCAAAAACGACCTTAAAATCAATGCCCATTTCATTGAAATTCATTTTGTCCGTAAGCAACAAGCCGTGTGCTTCAGCAAGTGATTGAATATCTTGAATTGTCATTTTTAATTTCCTTTAAAGAGTTCAATAATTAATGTTCGGATTAGATTGGCTATCATTAACAATCTCTCTCAAAAGTCTTGATGATTTTGTGGTCTTTGATCTCGTAGATAATGTCAGCAATATTATCGACCAATTGCTTGTCATGAGATACGAAGATAATAGTTCCTGCATAGGACTTCATCATTGTTTCTAATGCGGCAATACTTTTTAGGTCAAGATAGTTTCCTGGTTCATCCATAAGCAAAATATTATATTTTCCTAAAAGCATTTTGGATAAAAGCAGTTTGATGATTTCACCTCCCGATAAGTCGGATAAGTTTTTTTGAATATCATTCGCTCCGATCCCCATTGAAGCCAATACTGCACGAATTTCCGCAACTGTGTACTCGCACTCTTCCTGCATAAAGGAGAGCACAGATTTATGCGTGTTAAATTTATATCCTGTTTGTGTAAAGTAGCCAATTTCAGCTTTTGGAGATATGGTTAATCCATCAGCACGTTCTGATATCATTTTTAACAAGGACGTTTTCCCTGTTCCATTCGATCCAGTTATAGCGACTTTAGCGCCAAGCGGTATTATAAAGTTAGCGTCATCAAAGATAGTACGGCTACCAAATTTTAAGCTCAGACCATCTGCCGTAATCGGGAACTTATTGTGCAGTTCTAGGGCTGAACTTTGACGAAAACGAATAGAACGCAAATGCTCTGGTGCTTGAATATCTTCTAATGCAGCCAAACGCTTTTCCATACTCTTAGCTGCCTGATACAGTTTTCTTTGCTTGGTGCCAGTCATTTTTGCATGCCCAAGTCGTCCAGCACTTTCGGTAGAGTTTTTGGATTTTTCTCCTTTTTTCTTATTGTCTAATCGATTAGCTTGCTGGCGTTTTTCTTGCACAGCAGATTCTAATCGCTCCCGTTCCTTCATCATCAGCTCATATTCTACGGCTTGGTGTTGTCGCTCTTCTTCTTTTTGACGCAAGTAATCCGAGTAACCACCCCAATATTCCGTAATTTTACCGTCTTTTAACTCCCATATCTTGTCTACAACCATATCAAGAAAATATCGGTCATGACTGATAACAAGTAATGCTCCATCAAATGCTTTAAGTTGACCAATAAGTAGATCTATTCCATTGAGATCAAGGTGGCTGGTTGGTTCATCCGCTAGAATGCCATGTACTTGTTGGGAAAATGCGGCAGCAATTTTTGCACGAGTTTCCTCTCCGCCACTCATTGTGTCGTTTTGTACATTGGAAACACCAAGGCGAGATAACATTGCCCGGTCTTCGACCGTTTCTATTTCGATTCCGCCCAGTTGGCTGATATGTGCAAAATCACCAAAACGCTGTAATGTCGCTTCGGCTAAAACAATTTCGCCATTAAGTACTTTGAGTAAACTACTCTTTCCTGCTCCGTTATCACCCACAAGACCAATACGGTCATAAGAGTGAATTTCCAATTCATCAATATCCAAAACATCACGCCCAGCATAATCCAAGCGTATGTTTCTCGCTTTAATAATTAAACTCATTTTTATTTACTCCTGTTTAGCTCTTGAAATTTTTTATGCAGCAAACAGGATTTAGGTGAAAACAAAAGCTAGCATCACAGTGTCCTCCCAAAAAAAAAGCTATTCATCCACAGGGTGGACAAATAGCTAGTCAATTAAGTTATAACTGGAAACTATGCACTAAAAGCATACTTATAAATTAAGCATACTTTTACTTTATATATCCGCATATATTCTTAAAGACACAACAAAAGCCCACCATTATAAAATAGTGTCACTATGCAAATAGTTGTGTCTTAACGAATGCGGATAGAATGCATAAACTTACCTAAAAAATAAAATTCAGTTTTATGATAACTTTACTGTTAAAAGAAGTCTAGACAACCTTGTTTTATGCTTGGATATAAGGCTTATTTTAAAATAATAGTAGTGAAGATTTTCTAAAATTAACATAATACACCTTATACGAAATGCGTTATAATTATCTATAGAAATCAATGCTGTAGTTTCTAGTTGATAGCCCATCTTCCCCAAGGTGGGCTTTTTTTATGATTTTTCACGTTCCACGCTTATTATTTGATCAATGTTTCACGACTTTGTTCATATCAGTTAAACAATCGTAGTTAATCATAGGGTCTAAAAAAACGGCTCCAAAAGCCTCTTTTTTCCGGTTCCGGTTGGACATGTTCCGGGACTAGAATGCGCTTATTCTCGATTACTTCAGGTTCTTTTGGAGGGATTGTGATCACTTCCTCTTTTTCTTCTGTCTCAGGCTTAGATTGAGTTGGCTCAGGATCAACAGGTGTAGTGACATGAGGTTTTGGAGCTTCCAATAGACGTTGCATGACTTCAATTTGTTCTTGGTAGAAGGCTTCTCGATCTTTGGCATCTGATACTTGATTTTTCAGCATGTCTATCTGCTGTCTAAGCAGTAAAACTTCTGCCGAAGTTGGACTGTCTATTTTTACAGGCTCTTTTACATCCTGTTTTCTTGCAGGTTCACCAAATACACGGATGGCTTCTGAGAAATCAATCTTATTATCAGAATTTTTACTTAAAATTCCTTTGTTTATCTGATTATAGATGGTCTGTCTATTGATATTGTAAAGCTTGGATAACTCTAAAACTGAAAGGCTTTTCATGATGTAAAGTGATGCCTAATCTTGTAAAAATGTCTTGTCTATTAGACTGTCTAATAGACAAAACGACAAGTCTATATTTTAAGCAGTATTGAACCCGACTTTTTCTAGATAGGGTAAGTATTCCTGAACCTTATCAGGAATAGTTAAATTTTCAGAAATTCTTATAGCGAAGTCATCATAACTTTCACCAACTTTGCTGTACTTTGAAGCAAATGAAGGTTCATGAACTAGCTTATTTGAGAACAAAAGAATTTGTTTATCATTTAAGGCGATTTCCATTTTAATTGGCTGTGATGTTTTGGATCTTATTGTGAACTCAAAGCCAGTTATCTTGGTTCCAGACTTTTTGGTTTTATAATCAATAGTTATGTCCGAAGACTCATTAATTTGATCTTTTGCTACTTCAAGGACTTTCTTTTGAAAGTTATCAATTCTTGAAAGTTCTATTTCTGTTAAACCTAATGTATTTCGTAAATCAGAGAGAGAAATATAAAACTTTTTAGCAATCTTCCATTGCATACATATTTCATAAATCCGAACAGCATAAATACTAGAAAACTTACTTATTTGAAGAAGGTCATAACGCGTAAATTCTTTTTCTAAGCGACTTATTAATGGTATGACATCAGGAGCAAAAGATAAGTAAACAAAACCTGGCTTATAACCTACCTTAGATACCCATCGAGAAGTAAAAAAGATTTTAGAAGTATCTTCACTTAATAGATCAAAATCCCAATCCACATATGAAAATTGTCTGTCGAACAGGGTTTTACAAGCCCCTCGTAGCATGGAATAAGAGTTTTTGAGGCTAATATCAAACATTTCTGCATACTTTTTAGCTGATATTTTTATCAGAGAGTTAGCATCAATCAATGTTTTACTTTCTCTAGCTTCAATAATTGCTAAAAGTATTAAGCGCATTTCTACCAAATCAAGTTTGTAGCTTGCCTCAATCAAGATATTCGCTTTTACGACTATATTTTTACTCATTATTAGACCATAAAATTTTTATTAATTTACTATATATTTTTTTTTGTAGGAAATAAAGAAGAAAACGAGATAAACATATACTGCTAAAGGTAGGGATATATACTGCTAAAGGTAGGGATATATACTGCTAAAGGTAGGGATATATACTGCTAAAGGTAGGGATATATACTGCTAAAGGTAGGGGGTGATCCTCTATAACCCTTTATCTACAAGCCTTTAAGGTAGGCTAAAAACATTAAAAACTATTAAAAACATTAAAAACATCAATTAAGAAAAATTGCCCTTGGTTTTCGCTACGCTCAAACTCTATTGAATCTCGCTTTCGCTCGATTCTAGGGACAATTTTTTGGTTAATACATATATCAATTTAAAAAAATCAAAAGCAATAATGCATTCGCTTTGCTCATGCTTTTTGAAAAGCAAAAACTTCATTGTGACGCTCGTAGACACTTGCTAAAGAAACTCTCTAATAACACCTAAAAAGCGGTTTTTCAGAGGGGGGAATAAGCGAACTTTCATTGTGACGCTCGTAGACACTCGCTAAAGGCTCTCATTTGAGGTCTAAGAGCTTTTACTCTTATAGACTATGGTTTCCCTACATTTTTAGTAAAAGTCGCTAAAAACCCCGGTTTTTTGCGTTTAAACAGGGTTTACCAAGGTGTGTAATCGTTATCATTGTCTTGTTCTGGCTTTTTAGGCTCATTTTTCTGCTGTTTCTCCAATTCTTGGCGTCTTAAAAATGCCATATGTTCTTGTTCTCGCCTTTCTTGCTCATAGACATAGAGTTGTTCTTGTTGTTCTCGTTCTTTACGCAACTGCTGTTCCCTCAATTCATGATCTTTTCGGTCGTTTTCGAGCTGTATCGCTCTTTTTTTGGCAAATTCTTGCTCTGCTTCTACCTCAATTGGTTTTATAAAATCTGCATGCATTTTTTGGATTTTTAGCTCTTCCATTTCTTTTGCATATAGTCGCTTTTGTTTTTCACCATTTTGAGGACTAAAGTATTTATTTCCATAGTTATCTTCTTCAAATATATAACTATTTATGATCTCCAGTCTTTGATCGCGTAC
>NZ_JBNCAT010000057.1:0-8172 GCF_049808495.1 Acinetobacter sp. G11 | reverse complement strand
AAGCATATTTCTGGTCTTAGTGAAATAGAAAAAAAAGAGAGATATTCTGATCATTTAAATAAATGGACAGAAGAAAATCAGCTGCTCCAGCCTAAAAAGTCTTTTGCAAAACTTGACGAACCGAACATCACTGTTAAACAACGAAAACTTAATGATCAAATTTCAAATATAGATCATCAAATTTCTGAAATATCACGCAGAGAAACTGAGTATCAAGAGTATGTACGCGATCAAAGACTGGAGATCATAAATAGTTATATATTTGAAGAAGATAACTATGGAAATAAATACTTTAGTCCTCAAAATGGTGAAAAACAAAAGCGACTATATGCAGAAGAAATGGAAGATCTAAAAATCCAAGAATTGCATGCGGCTTTTACAAAAAAAATTGAGACCGAAGCGCAGCAAGAGTTTTCCCAAAAAATAGCAATACAGCTCGAAAACGACCGAAAAGATCGTGAATCTAGAGAACAGCAGTTACGTAAAGAACGAGAGCAACAAGAACAACGCTATGCACAAGAACGAGAGCAACAAGAACATTTGGCATTTTTAAGACGCCAAGAACAAGAAAAACAGCAGAGAAATGAGCCTAAAAAGCCAGAAAATGACAATAACCATGACTACACGCCTTAGCAATCCCATTTAAGCGCAAAAAAACGGGGGTTTTAGCGACTTTTGATAGAAATACAGTAAAACTATAGTTGATAAAAATAAAATCGCTTAGAACGCAAATGAGAGCCTTTTAGCGAGTGTCTACGAGCGACACAACGAAAGGTTGCTTATTCCCCCTCTGAAAAACCGTTTTTTATTGAATTACTGGGGACAGTGATTAGCGAGTGTCTACGAGCGAAGTATTGATGCTTTTGCTCGTCAAAAAGCATGAGCATAGCGAATGCATTATTCATGTTTTGCTTTTTGAATCCTTGATCATATATGCAAAAAACTGCCCCCACGAAGCGAGTGAAACGAGCTTCAATAGAGTACGAGCTTTAGCGAGTACCAAGGGCAGTTTTAATAACTCACTTTGGAAATAAATTCCCTTTTATTCTTTTAAAAAGCTTTTAAAAGCTTTTAGACCCTCTGAAAACCTTATGCAGCAATAGTTTCAAGCGTTAAAAGGGTACAAATAGCATGATAAAGGGTACAAATAGCATGATTTTATCGTTTAAAAGGGTACAAATAGCATGATTAAAGGGTACAAATAGCATGATAAAGGGTACAAATAAATTATTGTACCCTTATGTTTATTGGTGTACATTGTTTTCTCATAAGGGTACAAAAATCATGTTCATTTTTTATAAGGTTTGATATCTGAATGAATAAAGAAAATAGTTATGATAAATCTTATCCAGTAACAACAATGGCTATTCAAAACAAAGTTACTGAATGCTTTAAAAGCATGTCTGTAGATGAAAAAAGAATTTTAATTATGGCTTCTCCGATTGCTAGAAATATCGATGCAAGTGAACAAGATCAAATCTTAATATCTGCTCAACAATTTGCTGATGACTGTGGTATCAAAGTCAATTCTGCTTATAAACAAATTGAAAATGCGTCAAAAAAACTAGTAGATCGGTCCTTTTCATACGTTAATGATAGGGGGAAAAAGGTCTACTCTAACTGGGTAATTGATGCTACTTATGAAGATGCAGGGATATCTTTAAGGTTTACATCTATTGTTTTGGTGATGTTGAAAATTTTAGATAAATACAATCCATACACTCGTTATAAAAAAGATGTAGTTCTAAAATTAAAAAAAGACTACTCAATAGACTTTTACCATTTAGCGAAAAAAAATCAGGCAAAAAATGGCTTTGAATTAACGCTAGATGAAATGTTTACAGAGTTTGGTTTACCAGAATCTTATAGAGATTTGAGGAACTTAAAACGAAGAGTTTTGAAGAGCTCATTAGATGAAATTAATGAATTTACCGATGTAACAGTTGACTATAGTCCAGTTAAAAAAGGACGTTCTGTTGTCGGCTTTAAGTTCACTGTGAAAGAAAAATCTAAGCCAAAATTAATAGCTCCTGAGCGAGATCCAAAAACAATAGATATATTCTGCAACCTGTCTGATGCTCAAATTAACAAGTACAGTGCTATTTTATCTAAACTTTCTGAGCTATCAGACCTAAGTAACTTCCAGGACTATCCTAGTTTTGCCCTTTGGATTAGTGGCATCTTACGAGATCCGAAAAGTGTAAGAGAGGAAACAGCAAAGCGGATTTTTAAAGCTCTTCATAGCAAGACGGATTTTAAACCATGAAAACTAGAGCTGAATTAGATGCAATGAGCCATCAAGAACTCAAAGACTATGAGCAAAGTTTACTTGCTCTGTGGACACCAAGAATGGCTATTGAAAGTGACATTGAAAGGTTAAGCACTAATCGCAACGAATTATTAGAAATTTTTAATCAATTAAAAAATCCTGATGCTCCTGAAAATGAGCGTTTAAAAAATTCTATTTTATCGCTCAAATATAAGATTGAAGATTTAGAAGATAAATTGGATGATCTTATTCAAGATAATCGCTTAAATCGTGCAGATTGAATTATTCAGTTTATTTAATTAAAACCGTGAAACATTGATCAAAGAATAGGCGTGGAACGTGAATAGTCACAAAAAAGCCGTTCCAGTGCGCTGAACCCTGGAACGTCTTAGTATAAGTTTATGATTTATATCGAATAAAAAACAGTATTTCGTATAAGGTGTATTATGTTAATTTTAGAAATTCTAAAAAAGGGATAGTTTTTAACTATCCCTTTATCTTGTAAAAATTATCTTAGTAATAATACTGGTTTTGTAGAACTTGATAACAATTTGGTCGTCGTACTACCAATAAAAAACTGGCGTATCTTTGAATGACCATATGCACCAATCACAATCATATCAATAACGTTTTTTTCTTGATAATCCAATATAGATTTCTCAACATCACCTTCAAGCACACTATCAATGACATCAAAACCATTATTTGCAAGTAGCTCTTTTGCCCAAGTGACTTGTGATGTCATATCACTATTTGGCTTACCAACATATACCACATGAGCTGTCAGGGTTTTTAATAAAGGGCTATTTGCAATTTTGTCTACACAAATACGTGCAGTAGGACTTCCATCAAAAGCAATTAAAAATGACTGAGGTGGACTAAACGGTGAGGATGTGATTAACACGGGTTTATGAAGAGCACGAACAACATTTTCAATATGGGTTCCAACTTTACTGGAATTGTGCTCGGTTTCAGTTCCATGCTTACCCATAACAAGAACTCGAATATCCTCTTCCATTCCCATGATTGTTTCTAAAAGACTGCCATGGCGTTGAAAGCTTTGAGCATCAATAGAGAACTTCTCCAATAGATAGTTTTTTGCTTCCCGAAGAAGAATTTGGCCATGCTCTAGCTCAATTTTCCCCTTACGTTCTTCCAGTTCAACCAACTCGTTTAGCAAGGTTTCTCGACTTCCTAGACCAATTGCACCACTTAAATCTTGTGGTGCTTTCGCTTTTGGCTTATCAATGACATGCAATAACTGAAGAGGTGAATTCAATTTATCGCTAAACCAAGCTGCATAATCACAAACGGTATTTGTTGCTAATGATCCATCAATACATGCAATAATTTTTGACATAATTCATCCCTCTTAGTGGCTATTTAAGCGATCTAAAGCATCTGGCTTATCATGGATACCAAACTTATCGACTAACGTTTTACTGGCTTCATTCATTCCAATCAGTTCGACTTCTGTTCCTTCACGTCTAAACTTAATGACCACTTTATCTACGGCAGCGACCGCAGACACATCCCAAAAGTGAGCCTGACTAACATCAATCACAACTTTTGAAAGTGCTTCTTTGAAATCAAATGCAGACGTAAATTTATCTGCCGAGCTGAAGAACACTTGACCCGTCACCGTATAAGTACGGGTACTTTCAGGTTCATTAAATTCGGACTGAATTGCCATGTAGCGTTCAATTTTGTTAGCAAAAAATAATGCAGAAAGAAGAACACCGACTAATACGCCATAAGCCAGGTTATGTGTGGCAACAACCACAACCACTGTCGCTATCATTACGATATTGCTAGAGAAGGGATATTGGCGAATATTGCGCAGTGAATCCCAGTTAAATGTTCCGATTGAAACCATGATCATTACGGCAACCAGTGCAGCCATTGGAATGACTTTGAGCCAGTCACTGATAAACACCACCATAATTAACAGGAAGACCCCCGCACTAAAGGTAGATAAACGGGTACGACCACCAGATTTCACATTAATAATTGATTGACCGATCATGGCACAGCCTGCCATTCCGCCTAAGAAGCCTGAAGCGACATTGGCAACGCCTTGTCCTTTACACTCACGGTTTTTATCACTGGTGGTATCTGTTAAATCGTCGACAATCGTTGCTGTCATCATAGATTCAAGCAAACCGACGGCTGCTAATCCCAGTGAATAAGGCAAAATAATAGCTAAAGTTTCAAGATTTAAAGGAATATCAGGAAGCAAGAAAATTGGAAGAGTATCTGGTAATTGCCCCATATCACCTACGGTTCTTACATCTAAACCAATGAACAAGGCAAAGAGCGTGAGGAGTACAATACAGATGAGGGGAGAGGGTAAAAGCTTGCCTATTACTGGGATATAGGGGAATAGATAAATAATGGCTAAACCACCAATTGTCATCGCATAGACATGCCATGTCACATTGGTGAGTTCAGGCAATTGGGCCATAAAAATTAGAATAGCCAAGGCATTCACAAAGCCAATCACAACCGACTTTGACACAAAGCGCATCAATGCACCTAATTTTAGATAGCCTGCTAGGATTTGAATAAATCCTGTCAAAATTGTGGCTGCTAATAAGTATTGCAGACCATGCTCTTTAACCAGTGTGACCATTAATAAAGCCATAGCACCAGTTGCAGCAGAAATCATCCCTGGACGACCGCCTACGAAAGAAATCACCACGGCAATACAGAATGAAGCATATAACCCTACCTTAGGGTCGACACCTGCAATAATTGAAAAGGCAATTGCTTCAGGAATTAGAGCCAAAGCAACAACAATACCCGCAAGAACATCCCCGCGAATATTGGAGAACCATTGTTCTCGAATAGTGGATAACATGAAAATAGCCTATTTTTTTAAATTTTAAGAAAGGCTAGTGATGTGATATATACGACACACAAGCTACTACACCACATCACTAGACAGTGATGAGTTATTTACTGATTTAAGAGGTAAATAAACTTATGGTGGCGTAAGTGTCATATTAAGAAAGATATCTATTTTGGAGGATTTCGGGGGCAATCATAGCAGCTAGCCCCTTTTCTATCCACCCTAAACGCAGTACTGAAGTAAAAGCTAAGAATTATCATAGATAATTTTAGAATTGATTTATGCCCATTTAACATAATGGCGGTTATACGAAATAAAAAAAAAACCTAGGCATTAGCCTAGGTCTTAAATTTTAAAAAACACATAAAAATTAAGGCTATAGTCTCAATTTTCAACTTCACATAACGTGTATTCTATTAATTTTAAGAACTCTTAATTATGCCTCTAAAATATCGATTAGCTGTTCCTTAGTTAAAGTATAAGGCTTACCAAGCTCTTGCCATTTAGCAATCATTCGTTCATATACATGAACTTTAGCTGAATGAGAGTTTCTGTTGCCTGCTTGGATCACATCAACATAGCGATTATCTTTTTCCAGAGCATCAACAAAACTCATAAACTCAGGCTCATTATTCCCATCAAAACCAGGGAACTTTACTTGAGTATCTGAAATACCACTTTTATCAGATAATCGACTGTAAGTATCACCAATTAGTTCATAGACCTGTAGGATATCTAAAACAAGGTCAGCATCTTCCGATGGTAAGTTTTCAGAGAAGTAATCAAAACTTTGAGAGTATAGCCACTCATGACCATCTCGTAGCTGTTCAGCTAACTTAAAGTGATAATCCGAATTATCCGTATTTAAATGACCTAAAATTTCATGCTGATTAGCTAGAAATAAACGCTCTTTATCTGTTAATTCAATTTTCATTTGTTCATCTTATAAAGTATTGGAACTCTATATATCTATTTATTATTTTATTTTTCAAGGTATTATCCCTATTAATTTCACTTAATTTATATTCCTTGTTTTAGCTTTCGAACAAATGGACATCCATCTCTACCATATCCTCCAAAATCAGGACGTTCAGGGAAAAACCATTGTTGACCATTCCAATCAACGTCATGAGTAGTAGGTTTTTGTGGATTGAATACAACTTTACATACTCCAAAAGGAGAGTTACTAGGATAAATATTCATAACAACGCAGTTACGATTACCTACCCTTATCCAATCATATGGTTTAATTTCTGGATGTTTCATGGCACTTTACCCCTTATTAGATACTTACTTTTAAAAATAATCTTTTAAATATTAAATATATATGAAAAAATGCTTTACTATTTAGTATATGCTATCTAGTATATTAATTAGATACCGCTTCGCCTCTGTCAACATTCTTGACATATATATATCGAGTTATCGATATATTGCCTACTAAGCGGTTTTTTTTCGTCTGGAGAAAAGTTCCTTGTTGATCCCATACAACAAAAGCTATCTAACATTAGATCAACAAATTGAAAAACTTAAAGTCAATGGACTGATCATTCATAATGAAAATTACGCTAAAAAATGTTTAATCAGTTACAACTATTATCGACTTAGTGCTTATTGGCATTTATTCAGACAACGAGATCCAAATGATAGTACTAAAAAGTTAGGTAAATTCGAATCAGGTCATACTTTTGAAGAAGTTATACAAATTTATGAGTTCGACTATCAATTACGTAAACTAATTTTTGAAGCAATTACTGATATAGAAACATTTCTAAGAACTCAGGTCGCCTACCATATACCGGGTATCAACAATGATGCATTCGCTATGTATGATCAATCACTGTTCTACATGCGATCACGTAGAAATTTGAAAGGTATCGACTATCAGGGGTTGATGAAAGGTATCAACACTGAAATATCCCGTGCTAAAGGCGAAGACTTTATTAGTCACTTTAAGAATACTTATAATGATACTTATGATGACCACCCAAAACTACCATTTTGGGTGCTAACTGAAATTGTGAGTTTCGGCACTTTAAGAAAAATTTACAAACACCTTAAATCATCACATAAGCATTTAATAAGTGATAGTTTCAATATTGGTACGACATCATCAAGTTCACCATCTCCATACATTCATATAGATAAGGAAAACTTAAACAGTCATTTATTCTTAATTAATAAATATCGTAATGTTTGTGCTCATCATGGCAGGCTTTGGAATAGAAAAGTTAAGGATGTACTTACTGCTGATGCTGCTACAGAACTACAAATATCTGACCATACAAATGGTGGGCTGTATGCCCTAATTATTGTCATTGCTAGATTACTAGAGCCTACAGGTCACGCTAAAGATTGGAAAGATTCAATATATTGTCTTTTAGAAAAAAACTTTCCGTTAGGAGATATCACAAAGTTTACAACACTCCCCTTGGACTGGCATAAGCATCCAATTTGGAAATAACCAAACCCCGATAAATATCAGTTTTTTTATTAATATGCTTTACATTTTTTGAGATTATTTAACATAAAATCTCTTATGCGAAATTTAGGTCTTATCCCAAATAAATCCATTAAAAAGATCTTTATCTTTCTGCTTATTTTCTTCGGTCTTATTTTCCGTATTTAAAAATTGCTCAAAATCGGCTAATTGCTGTTTAAACGATTCATCATTTTTTAATTTATTTAAAGCCCAAGCTCCCAGTAGAATTTTACGTCTCGTATCATCTTTACGTTGCTGATCAGAAACTTTCTTTTTTTCACGAGCAGCAATAGCTTGTTTTTGTGCTTTTAGTTGTCTTAATCGTTCTTCTTGCTTTGCAATTTTTTGCTCTAAAGTTTCAACACTCATACCATCACCATCTCAAGGAATCCCCCTCAAGCATAGGTCTGTTTGAATTGAAATTCAAGACAGCCCATGCTATCGTGGTTTTCCCGAAGGGCGCACTTAGCCATTGGATTTCATCCAATGGTGCGACAAGGGGTAAATCCCCTTTGTAATCCCCTGACCAACATATACATGTTGGTAATTTCGATAAATCGAAATAAAGAG
>NZ_JBNCAT010000056.1:0-8851 GCF_049808495.1 Acinetobacter sp. G11 | reverse complement strand
ACTCGCTGTTTGACTCATATAGCATACCGTCCTTGAGTTGTATTGCGCATTTTTGATAGATTCTCAAGCGAAATTAGTAAAATCAGAGCTAAAGGTTGATTATTAATCTCACATAAATAATATAACAAAAATACGATAACCTTCACACATAATTATCAGAAAGTCTTATAGATAATCAGGCTTTAAATTAAACCACTCGCCTAAACGATGCTAATTTAATCCTAGACATCATCGGGGCTGAAAGTAGAATTATCTCTTAAGGTGGAGATAACGTAAGACTAAGTATTTATAACCATCATGGATTGGCTGTGTTCGGATTAAATAAGATATATATTAAGCCACGCTCACATTAAATAATGATCCGATCCAGGCGCTGAATAACATGGCGATAATCCCCCAAAGCATGACCCGGATTGAGCCTCTCCAGATGCTGACCCCACCAGCATAACTCGCTAATGCCCCCATAATGCCGAGACTTAATACCCCAATTACCATCACGCCTTTCTCTAAATATTGCTCGGGCAGCAGCAGAATTGAAACTAAAGGAAAGAGTGAGCCGATGGTAAATGCAGCAGCTGAAGAGAAGGCCGCGCGAAAGGGCTGGGCAGAAGTATGATCTGAAATGCCAATTTCATCACGCGCATGTGCATCTAAGGCATTGTGTACAGTCAGCTGGCGGGCAACTTCTTCAGCTAAAGCGGGTTGCAATCCGCGTTGTATATAAATGTTCTTTAATTCTTGCAATTCTGGCTCAGGATGGCGTTGCAGTTCGCGCTGTTCCATCTCCAGATCATTCTTTTCAATGTCCTGTTGTGATTTAACCGAGATATATTCGCCGGCAGCCATTGATGCCGCCCCAGAGATTAATCCGGCGACACAGGTCACAAGTAAAGTATGGGTAGATGCGCCACTGGCCGCGATTCCGACCACCAGACTGGTGACGGAGATAATACCGTCATTTGCCCCCAGCACAGCTGCACGTAACCATCCAGCACGTTCGATATAATGTTTTTCAAGATGATATGAATGGCGCACAAGGTATATCCCTTTTTTATTATCATGATGATTATAGTTAAATTTATTTCAATGTAGAGATGATTATTGAATAATTTTGAAAAAGCTGCTGAATAATATCAGTGAGTTGGCTATCTCATTGTTCCTTCCAATTGTTCCTTAAAGCTTGCACACTTTAGCAAGTGGGTGATGGAATGTCGTTAATTGACGAGTTTAAAAATAGTCAATTATATCAATTATTTATAAAAACAGATCGGGTGGCGGTATTTCAAATGTGTCAGATAAAGTGAATTTGATTACGCCAGAAAATATCCTTTTAAGCTCTCTCATGTTTGAACCAGTGGTTGATATGGCAATGAATCATTTGATGGAGTGATATTGCTCATGGCATGCCTTAAAGACGAAAGCAGTTTAAGCAAAGGCAGTTAAAATATTTTATTTTAGACATGAAAAAGCCCCATGGTTAGGGGCTAGTCGTATGCACATCCAGGGCACATACTGTAAGAGGCTCATCTCATACTGCGCATATTAAAACACAAATACATTCGTTTGTGTGATTGAAATTCTTAATCTTTCAGATTATTCAATCATCATTAAATCGGCAGTATTGGCCAGTTTTAAAGGCCTTAAGGCAAAAATTGAACGGGTATGGCGGATTCCATTCATGCAATATAAATTTTTACGCAAAAAACGCTCATAGTGTTCCGAATTTTTTACCGCAACTTTGACCAGATAATCATAATCTCCCGTGACCAAATGGGCTTCCACCACTTCAGGCATATTGGCTAGGGCTTCACTAAACTGTTCCAGAATTTCATCATCATGACGTTCCAGAGTAATCTCAATAAAAAACAGCTCATTAATACCAATCGCCTTGGGATTGATATTGGCGGTATAGCTATCAATGACTTTCAGGTTTTCCAGACGTTTAAGACGCGTCCAGCAAGGAGAGGAAGACAAACCGACTTTTTCAGCCAGTTGCGTCACCGTTAAACGGCCATCACGGTGAAGTTCAGCAAGAATACGGCGGTCAATCTTGTCCAAACTGTAATTATTTTCCTTCATAACACAAACTGCAAAAGATTCTTCTGAATAAATGTTATTTATAGCATGAGTATGCTGTTTAAAAGAAAAATCCTGGAAAATTAGGCAAAATTATTGGTGCAAAGGTTGCTAATATAAGCACATCAACTCAGGGTTGTTTGGGTCAATAACCTTGAGTGTGCATACGGCATTTGTGTAGTAATACATCAGGTGCCGTATGCATTTTGAATGACAAAAATAGAAAATATTGCAGCAGATGACGGATCACATGGTGAAGAATGAAAAAAGAAACTAGACAGACAGGTGCTGTTCAATCACCGGCCACAAGTTTTGATGAGACTTCCTAAACATCAGCATATGACCAATGCCTTTGTGTCCATGTTCCTTGGGTTGCAGTTCAATCATTTCTGTATGCGCTTTGGGATATAAACGTAGCAGGTCTTTCACATTGGCTTGAGTCGCGATCTCATCATCCGTTGCCCAGATGGACGTAATCGGACAGGTGATCTGGGCATGATAATCATGTGCGGATGCCACTTTTTTACCAATCGCGTTGATGATATAACCTGGTTTGCTACAGAATTGTGCCCATTCACGTGCCACATCTTTAGGCAAGTTTTCGCCCATGCCGATAGCCTGGGTTGGGCCATAACCTTTGGTGATACGTGCCAATGGAAAAATGACATTAAACATGACAGGAGCGAGCAATCTGGTGCGGCCTTTTAAGCCTTTAACATGTCCTGTTGAACCTGAAACCGCGACGACTTTGGCTACTTTTTCATGGTTAGGCACAATACCCAAAAGCTGACCGCCAGCACTGTGACCGACTAAAATGACCTGATCTGCTTGAGTTTTATATAATAAGGTTTCTATTGCAGCAGGAATATCCAGTTGCCCCCAATCTACAATACTGGCTTCAGATTGGCTAACCGGACCATGTAAAGAACGGCCAATTCCGCGGAAGTCGAAAATCAAAACATCATAGCCTTGCGTGGTTAACCATTCTGCAAAAGCTTGATAAAAATTTTGGGTAATCCCGGTTGCTGGACAGATGAGGACGGGACAATTCTTTTTTTGCATAGCGCTTGCCGTATAAAAGCGAGCGCTGAGTGAATATCCATCTTTACAGGTAATTGTTAATGATTCAAAAGTGTTCATATGAGGGGATATAGGATAAGTGTATATTATGACTACTGTATCTAAGTTCTAAAAAGAAACTTGTAAAATGAATGACTTTAAAGTCAAAATAACGGTCTAAAAATAAGGATATAAATGAATGGAAGCGGAAAATTTAACGCAGGCCGTAGCTTGTGCAGTGCTATTTAGCGGTATTTTTCTTTGGGTGGGGATGCTGACCGGAATATGGAAATATTATCAAATCAGGCAGTCAGCACAGGCACGAGCGCATTATTATGTCGATATTGCGCATAGAAGCAGTTTGCTCTATGCACCTGCCAGCCTGATTATTGCAGTTTTAGCCTATTTTTCAGTATGGAATGAACTGCTCAATTTAATCTTGGTATTGATCAATCTTTTCTTTTTTAGCTTTTCAATTTTAAGCTATATATTGCATGGCTGGCTGAAAGATACCACCAATCAGTTTAAGCAACCGCATCAGGTGGGACGTTGGCATTTACCGAAATGGATGCTGAGCAGTGCAATGATTTTGCTGATCGTCGGGGAATTGGGGGCTACAGCAGGATTATTGCTGGGTACAATGCTGGGCTTGGGCAAGATTTTAATTTGATGGTTTGTTTTTTATTTTAAGTATTTGATCATTAATCTTTTTAGTTCTTTTTAAGATGGGTGATAATTCACCCATCTTTTATTCTGTAGATGTATTCTGCTTCTGGTAACGATATTTCTGATCGACTATAGCCCACACATAGAAAGCTACCGATACAATAAAAGCATATATGAAGAATTCAGGCTTTAAATTGCCTTGAATTAATCCATGAATAATGAGCGTCACAAGCAGAGCAGCAGTGGTACTCAGATAAGTGACCATATTCTTATTTGCTTTTAGAGCGTTAATGAAGATTTCTTTATTGAAATGTAATGATAACATCTCCACCCCTCCGGTTGTTTATTGACCTAAACCTAATTGTTTTAGTCAGATTAGTTTCTAATGTTGTACTTGTTATTTCATTTCATTTCAATAGCAAATGTCATTATTTTGTAATAAAAGCATGTTAATGCATAAATGAACATGATGACCTTATTCACATGAATATTGGTTATTTTTAAGCATATATCTATGCTTATCATCTGTTTGTGAATGAAAAACCATTAAAGTTACAACAATAGTGAATATAAAGAAGCAATATTGATGCCAGTCTGGAAGTGCATCAATGTCTGAAAGGGGATTGCAGCGATAATTTGCCTGATAGGGACTGATTTAATTTTATATTTTTAACAAACCGTGTTGGGGCGATGAAAAGTAAACAATAAAACCCAGTTTGGGTAAAACATGGCGTTTTATTGATCACGGTTAAAATCTGATTTGGGTAAAACGAGATTTTAATCATATCAACAGCGGTTATTGTCTAACTTTGTCGATGACGATGGCAATAATCAGCACAATAATAGAGGGAATCAGCCAGGCTAAATTTTGTGCATTTAAAGGTAAATTTTGAATGAAACCCGGTAAGTATGCTTCGAGTCCTGCAACTTTCAGGCCGTCAAAAATACCGAATAGCATAGCCACTGCAGTGACGGGTGCAACCACATAAGCGGGCTTGTTGAAAAATTTCCACAAGAAGCTCAGTAGAATCACCACAATTGCCGGTGGATAAATGGCACTTAAAACAGGCACAGACACTGCAATCAGTTTGGTTAAACCAAGGTTTGAAATGATGAAAGAGAATCCCACCAAAACGAAAACCAAAATTTTATAAGGAACTTTGGTCAGTTCCGAGAAGTATTCTGCACATGCACAGGTTAAACCAATCGCTGTAACCATACAGGCCAGGAAAATCATGCCGGTCAGGAATACAGAGCCAATATCACCAAAAGCATGCTGCACATAGGCATGCAGGATCACTGCACCATTGGCTGCATTTGGCGCGACTTCATGACTGCCTAAACCGAGCTTGAACAGGCTCAAATAAACCAGAGTTAAACCTACACCAGAAATCAGGCTGGCAATCACGGCATACTTGGTGACCAGTTTTTTATCCGTTACGCCACGTGAATGAATCGCGTGAATAATGACAATACCGAAAACCAATGCACCCAAAGTGTCCATGGTTAAGTAGCCATTGACAAAACCTTCAGAAACCGGGGCGGCAACATAATTGTTAATTGCAGGTGGAATGAATCCGGCAGGAATGACAAATGCGGCGATACCTAATACCGCTAAAGAAATAATCTTTAAAGGTGCCAGGAAGTGACCGACAGTGTCGAGCAGTTTATTGGGGTATAAGGAAATAGCAGTGACGACTGCAAAATAAATTGCACTATAAATGAGCAGACTGCTACTTGATGTACCAAAATAAGAAGAAAAACCGATTTCATAGGAAACCGTGGCTGTACGAGGCGTTGCAAATAAAGGACCAACAGCTAAATAACATACAATGGTTAAAATCAAACTGGCGACTTTACCCAAAGGCGAACTTAAATTCTGGATTGATCCTTCTACACGTGACAGTGCCATAATGGTGATAACAGGCAGACCAACTGCGGTAGTCAGAAAACCTAAAGCAGCTAACCATACATGTTCACCCGCTTGTTGAGCGACAATTGGTGGAAAGATAATATTGCCCGCACCAATAAAAAGTGCAAAAGTCATAAAGCCCAAGGCAATAATATCCCTTGTACGGAGATTCGTCATAAATGGGGAGAGGAATTAAAAAAAAAGCGATTTTAGAGGATATCCGCGTTTTTTTATAGTTCCTTTTATGAGACTTATAAATTTTAGTAATTTAATCATCCACTAAAATGAGCAACTGGGAAAATTTAAGTCTATTTATATATTTGATTAATGGGTAAAAAATAGAAAAATATAAAATATTATTTTTTTTTAATTATTTAAGTAATTTTTTAATTTTCGGTTAGGGTTATTTAAATGTATATAAATTAATCACACAGTTGGCTAAAAAGGTTCACAACTCCACTGTTTATCTGCTCATATTAAACAAAATTAATGTAAAAGGACTATAATCATAAGCCTTATTCCTGAGGATGATGCAATGAAAGCTTCCACTATTACCATTAAAACTGAGCAAGATTTAGAGAAACTCCGTATTTCCGGACGTTTGGCTGCTCAGGTTTTGGAAATGATAGGGAAGTATGTCAAGCCTGGAGTAAGTACGGAGTATCTGGATGATATCTGTAATGATTTTATTGTAAATACCTTAAAAGTCATTCCAGCCAATGTAGGTTATTATGGCTATACCAAAACCACCTGTATCTCTCCAAATGAAGTGGTGTGTCACGGTATCCCATCGCCAAACACCATTTTGCAGGATGGCGACATTATCAATATTGATGTGGCAATCATTAAAGATGGGTATTTTGGCGATACCAGCCGGATGTATTATGTCGGAAATGTAAAACCGGAAGCGAAAAAACTGGTTGAAACCACCTATGAAGCCATGGTGGCCGGCATTCATGCGGTGAAACCGGGCGCAACTTTAGGTGATATCGGTTTTGCCATTCAATCGGTGGCTCATCGTGAAGGTTATAGCATTGTCCGTGAATACTGTGGTCATGGCATTGGCAAGGTCTATCATGAACAGCCGAATGTGCTGCATTATGGGCAGCCTGGGCAAGGTCTGATCCTTAAAAAAGGCATGGTTTTTACCGTTGAACCGATGGTCAATGCAGGCAAGGCACGTGTCAAAGAGCTTAAAGATGGTTGGACCGTAGTGACTGCTGACCGTTCCTTAACAGCCCAATGGGAACACATGGTTGCTGTAACCGATACCGGTTTCGAGCTTTTATCTCCTTGGCCAGAAGGTACTGGTACATATCCTGAAATTTAAGAGACAAGATTTAAATGAAATAGATTGTTTTATACTTTGGTATAGAATTGTTGACTTTATGTTCAAATAAAGTTTTAAAATCTATTAATTTTAATATAACTTTATGATTTGTATGGTATAATTATTTGTATTATTATTTTGTAATATATTTTATATATTAGATTTTTATATATTTTCTTTGTACTATACAACTATAGATTCTAGCTGTAGTTTCTTATTTTTCCTTATTTAAAGTTTATAAGCTTATCCACCTCGGATAAGCTTTTTTTTTGCCTAAAATTTTGTATTACTCAAGTGAATTTTACTTTTTTGAGACCAGGCTAGCCGTTTGTAGGATGCAATCAACAACTCAAAGGCATTGTCCTCTTGCTTGAAGATAAACCTGATTGTTTTTCCAAGCAGAGGCATGAGTATCAATACTTGCTGAGCTGTTGCACCAAATAGTCGATAAAGACACGGACCGCGGGGAGCAAGCCACGGCGTGAAGGATAGACTGCATGGAAAATACCATGCGGTGCTTTCCAGTCCGGCAGTACACGTACCAGTTCACCACTTTGAACATAATCCTGAACAATGCTGTCCGGCAATAGCACAATGCCACAATTTTGTCGTGCCAGTTGTGCCAGCATCATCAGGTCAGACCCCATCACCACGGGATTGACCTTGATTTTCTTTTGCTGTTTTTTATGATCATGTACAACAATATACTGGTCTAAATGCTCATCTGACATGCTGAGAATTTGATGATCGCTTAAATCTTCCGGCTGTTTTAAGTCGCCAAATTCATTCAGATAGGCCTGGCTGGCAAACAGGTGCTGTTCGATATTTTCAAATTTGCGTAAAACCAGATTCGGGTCATCATCCAGATTGGAACGTACCCGGAGTGCCACATCAATGCCTTCATTGATGATATCGACACGGTGGTTACTGACAATGAGCTGTACCTTAATTTCAGGATAGGTTTTCAGGAATTTCGGTAAAATCTTGGCAATTTCATTTTGCGCAATTGAAACAGGCAAGCTGACCTTAATCACACCGCGAGGCTGAATGCTGAGATGATCGACCAGATCGTGGGCCGCTTGCGCCGCATTCATCATGACCTGGGCATGGCGGTAAATATTCATGCCAATGTCGGTTACGGCAAAATGGCGGGAACTGCGCTGGATCAGCCGCACGCCTAAATGTTCTTCCAGATTGTAAACGCGGCGGCTTAATTTTGATTTTGGAATATCGGTTGCGCGTTCTGCTGCACTAAACCCTCCATGTTCCACCACCAAGGCAAAGCAATAAAAATCATCAAGATCGGACAGCATTTAAAAATTCCATTTATGCAACAATAAGCAGATTAAAAATTTATTGTTGCATTATGTCAATGGCCGCTGTGTCGTTTTGCGATTGAACAGAACAGTTTAGTGCTGTTGTCCTAACCATTCTTTTAGATGTTGCATTCCTTGAGTAGCGGTCATCACAATTTTCTGGAATTGTGGTGGAAGCTGCTGCCGGTCCGCCTTGGGGTCAAGATAGTAAGCGCTACAATGCGCTGGAATTTCATGAATTAAGCCTGCCACGGGATAAACCTGCAGGCTGGTGCCAATCACGATAAAAATATCCGCATCCTGTACGCAGTCTTGTGCATCGGCATAAGCAGGCACAGCCTCGCCAAACCAGACCACATGTGGACGTAAAGGATAGCCATCCTCACTGCTGTCCCATAGTTTACTTTAAATAAAAAAACCTGAGTCCGAATAGTTAAAATATAAGTGCGAACAAACACTTTAACGACCAAGGACTCAGGTTTTGTCACATCA
>NZ_JBNCAT010000055.1:0-9812 GCF_049808495.1 Acinetobacter sp. G11 | reverse complement strand
TTTATATTGTTACTTAGACAGGTAGGACATTTGATTTGTAGCGTTATTTTCATACCTCTATTTTATCAAAAGCCATATTGTTTTTTTCAGCATACTTTTTGAAACACCACCCACATTTCTATTATAAGTTGTAAAAAAGATCTATCTTTTTTCATTCACCAATCACTTATTTACATTTTAATAATAATAATAATTATTATTATCATTTTATTATTAATAAAACTGTCATATATTTTAATAAAATTAAATAATAATAATAAAAATCAATATATTATAAGCATAATTATTTATAAAATTATCTATCTAATTTTTTTAAAAAATTAATTAATGATGATTTACTGATCAACACCCCCAGGGGGTATAATTACAAAGTTATATTTTACTTATTTGACAATAGGCAAAAGTGCTCAAAGAGTAGATATTTATGCAAAAAAATACATAAAAAGCTCACAAAAGATAAACAATTTGCAAAATTAATTTATTACTAAATTCATCCTAATACTTTAAATTAAATTTTATAATTTTATTCTTTTATAAAATTTTCAGGAGTGAGGGTTTTCCCCAACTCACTCCTGAAAAATAATATATTAAGATTTTTGGATAAACTTACTTCTTGAACGGAAAAGCATATTTAGCAATACGTTTAATTACACTGCCATACTGCTTAAACAGGTTGGCATTATTGTAATTTAAACCATATTTCTCACATACTGCCTGAACTTTAGGTGCCATTTTACGATAACGGCGTGCCGGAATGTCTGGATATAAGTGATGCTCGATTTGATGGCTTAAGTGACCGGTCAAAATATGGAATGCTTCTGAACCTGTCAAATTGGATGAACCACGAATCTGACGCATATACCAATGTCCGCGACTTTCATTTTCCAGTACCGTTTTCGGGAAAACTTCCACATCTTTAGTGAAATGGCCACAGAAAATAATACTGAAAGTCCAGATGTTACGGATCCCGTTTGCAACCAGATTGCCGGTAAATACCGGTAAAGCAGCTGGACCCGCAATCAATGGAAAGAAAACGTAATCTTTAAACAACTGTTTACCGATTTTCTTTTGGAGTGGCTTCCACTCTTCTTTGAGTACCTGTTTACTCTTGCGCCCAAACCAAACTTTACCCAATTCCAGATTTTGAATGGCTACACCCCACTGGAATAACAGACAAAATGGAATCGCATAAATCGGCTGTAAAAGATAGCCTGGTTTCCAGCGCTGTTCAGGGAACAAACGCAGCAAGCCATAACCGATATCATCATCCATCCCTTTAATATTGGTATAAGTATGATGCTTGTAGTTATGGGTTTGACGCCAGTTATCCGCTGTGCCGACGATATCCCACTCGTAACTTGGGCCATGGAATTTAGGATCATTCATCCAGTCATATTGACCATGCATGACATTATGACCCAATTCCATATTTTCCATAATTTTGGCAAAACCAAGTAAGCCTGTACCTAATACCCAGGCCGGCGGAAACCAGCCAGCAAATAAACAGGCACGTCCAGCAATTGAAGCATAACGAATTGTTGAGTAAACCCGGCGGATATATTTCGCGTCTTTTTCGCCAATATCATCAAGCACTTCTTGTTTAATGGCATCCAGCTCACGGGCCAAATCATCTAGTTGAGATTGAGTGAGCTCACCATTTTTAGGATTTTTAAAATATTCTATTTTAACAGGCATATTCATAATATTTTTCTCACTTATAAATCAATGACAAGGTCAGACTGTGCTGAATTGACACAGATTTTCAATAAATTACCAGGTTCAGAATTTTGACTACCATTTACTAAGTCTTTAGTTGAACCTTCAACTTTATTACAGACACATTTATGACAAATGCCCATACGGCAGCCATGGGTCGGTTTGATATTTTGCTGTTCCAGGCTGGTTAAAATAGACTGCCCTTTAGGAATGGCTACTACTTTCTTTGATTGCAACAAAGTCACATTGACAAAGCCCATGTCAGAACTTTCAACGGCACTCATGCTAAAAGCTTCACTTTTAAAACTCTGGGCATGGGCAAATAACTGTTCTGCCTGTGCAACAAATCCGGATGGGCCGCAGGCATACACCTGGCTGTTTTCGATATTGTCCAGCAAAGCCAGATGGTCGTGGTTTAAGCGTTTGCCCGCATTTTCTTCCTGGGTATAAAAAACCTGAAATGAGAAATTCGGATATTGTTCCGCAAGCTTTTCAAAACGCGCTTTAAAAGCTGCACCGGCATATTCTTTGACCCAATACAACAACTGGATAGGTGCTTGAGCCATGCGATCTGTTTTAGAGAGTGCTTTAAGCAAACTTAGCATTGGGGTAATCCCGCTACCGGCAGCGAGCAATATCATCGGCTGAGCTTGTTCTGGTAACAGCATGTCTCCATAAGGCTGCCCAAATTCAAGAATATCGCCGACTTGTGCCTGCTCAACCAGCCAGGAACTGACTTTACCCTGATCAACTTTTTTCACTGTTAATAAGACATGTTGCGCATCAAGTTGAGTCAGACTATAGCTACGTTCATAGCGAACACCATTCACTTCCACAAAAACTGGATGATGCTGCCCTGCTTGCCCCATTTGAAAATGACGGTTCACTTGAATAGTCAAACTCATCATATTTTGTGCAGAATTTTCTTTTTGGACAATTTTGCCTAAGGCTTGATTGATTGACCAAAGCGTATTGAATTTCTGCAGCCAGAAATTGGCTGCGTGCTGATCCATAACGCTTTCAGCTAGTGAACTTAGGGGAGATTTTTTCATTTTTTCTACAACATGCATAGTCAGTACCACGCGATTGAATTTTAATTATTATACACATGTATATATATTTGTATATATATTTGTATTGTTTCTAATCATTTCCCAAGTTGCACTGCAACCGCTATAATGTTTTTGTGTTTCTAATCCCTTGAAAAATATGAACCAGTCTTCAATCAAAAAAAGTGTTGATGCGCCTGTTGATAAACAGAATTTTGTTCATGAACCGGTGATCGTCCGTACCGTGGGTCGAAAAGCAACCATTACCAAAGAAGAGCTGTTTCAAGCTGCATTGAATTTAATTGGACCGCAAAAAAGCATCTCCTCCTTAAGCCTACGTGAGGTTGCACGTGAGGCAGGTATTGCTCCAAACAGTTTTTATAGGCATTTTAAAGATATAGATGAACTGGCAATTGAATTGATTGATCGTGCAGGGATTGTATTACGTCAAATTTTACATCAAGCGCGTTTAAAGGCTTCTAAAGAAAACAGCATTATTCGCAGTTCAGTCGAAATTTTTATTGAACAATTAGATGCAGATGAAGGAAATTTAAGTTTATTATTGCGTGAAGCCTATACCGGCTCTGCGTCTTATAAAGCAGCAGTGCAACGCCAGCTAAATTATTTCCAGCAAGAGTTGCAGGAAGATTTAATTCGTCTGGAACGCCTCAATAACAATAGGCTTTCTCACCCCGACATTGCCGCTAAAGCCATTACCCAGCTGGTATTTAATATGGGTGCAACGGTCATCGATATTTCTGCGAAGGAACGCAAGGAAATTGCCGAACAAACCATGATCATGATTCGCATGATTATAGAAGGTGCACGTCATCTGGATGAAGCTCAAATTCGATAATCTATAACGCTATTGCTCGTGAAGGATGCAAAATGAAATCCTTCACTTTTCCTTAAATACTTTGCTGTTTACCAATCATCTGTTTCACCCATTTGGCTGTGCTTTCCGGTTGCTCTAAAGGAAACATATGCCCACCTTCCACCACACTAAACTCAATTCCATAGATTTTTTTCATTCCTTGCGGTAAGCCCTGTTTATAAAAATGGCTCTGTTTTGCGGTAATCAGATGTACCGGAACTTGAGGTGCTTTACGTGGAGTACGCCACCACCACGCAGGTACTGTTCTAAAAATTTCAGCTTCAACAGCTTTAGGAATAGTTAAGGTCGCGCCCCCTCTGCTTTGATCTTCTGTAATAGCATGGGCAAAATAATCATCAAAACACTGCTGATCAAAATTCTTGAACAGGCGGTTATTTCGCAAAGATGTATATGCTTCATCAAAACTGCACCAATGATCATTGCGTTTAAGCGTAATCGCCGCTGGCGTGATTTTATCCACGGCTTTTAATTTCAGCTTTTGCAGACCCTCAAAAATGGCAGATTTAGGTCCGATCACAAAAGGCGGATCCATAATCACCAGCTGTGAAAACAGATCAGGACGTTTATAGGCCGCCATTAGAGTAAGCAAAGAACCGAATGAATGCCCCAACCCAATCACCTGCTGTTCTGGAAATTGCCGTTCAATGTCTGCAATTACCTGTTCAACCAGATAATGCCAGGTCAGACTCACCGGATATCTGAGATCCAGACCAATCACCGAAATGGCTTTAAGATCAAATTCTGGTCCCAAACAGCGGAAAAACTTTTGATAGCTGGCCGAAGGAATCCCATTGGCATGGGTAAAATGAATCGCCTGTTTTCTGAATAATCCATCTGCCATATAAGCTACTCTTATTTTCATTTACATTTATCTGATTAACAGCATCGTAGCTTAAGGAAAAATAGACTGGGATGACATCCATAAATGCATGATTCACTGACTTGCAAGTCAGATGGCTTAAATACAGAATTCTATACAATAAATGATTTGACTGCTGCGGTTTATTTTCGCCAAACCACCAGAAACTGACTGCCTAAAAAAGTTGCTCCGCAAGTCGTCTTGTCCCCTGCAATCACCACCCCACGCCCTTTCACAGTGGTTGACTGTTTCGCCGCAATGGCTGACACAACCATTTGGCATTTTGGACAATAATGTTTCATACCATGCAAATGCACAGCGATTCCATTTATGATAAAAGAAGGATCACATTCCGAGACTATTCCGCCGTGCGACGTGCTAGAACCCATGGTAATTAAAGACTGAGCCATTGTTATTCTTCTTATATTTTATAAAAATTATTTTCTTATTTTAGCATGAGTTGAATTTTAAGCCAGATGAACCACAACTGCCTCATCTTAAACATATAAAGCACCCGTAGGTGCTTTATATTTCAGTTTAAAATTATGGCTTAACCACTACCATCACCTGAATGGCTTCTGGTGTGACTGATAAACCATCCAGCAGGCTCAAACCTTCTTTCTGGAATTTTTGCAAACGTGAAATTTCATCTTCACGGATGCTTGGGTTGAACTGTTTCAGATAAGTCAGGCGATCAATTTCATATTGCCATTTGTTGCCATACACTTCTTTAGCCTGCTGCTTAAAGTTAGGCAATGCAGCTTTGGCAATATCCAAGGCTTGTGCATAACGCTGTTCAATCACTTCACGGCGTGCTTTCACCACCTGACGGCAGCTATTGCCATCCAAGTGATGTAAATAAGGTTTCAGGATTTCTGGTGCAATCTTTTCAGACAGATCCTGACCTTTTTCACTGAGCAATACGCGAATCAGCTGCTGTGGCAAGCTAGATGGCAAGTTCAATGCCTTCGGTGCAACCACATCCACCTTAAACCAGACTTCAATCAACACCGAACCTTGTGGCAAGGCTGCAGATTTTAATACCGCAACGTTGGTACTACCAAAAGCCTGGGTATTAATCATTTCCATCACGCTTTCTGTGAATGGATGTTCCAGCGTCAAGTATTGTGCATCTTCACGAACCTGCGCCTGATCACGATAGAAAGTTGCCGTCATGCCTTCTTCATCCAAAGACAAGCCCTGAACCTGCATTTGGTCGGTCGGCTTGATGATCACGGTACCGTTACTTTGCTCATCAAAATCGATATTGGTCGATGCCATGAAGCGTTTCATGAACATCGGCAAAGTGGTGTTGTCGTCGTAATCTTCAAGCGCCTGCACAATTTCCTGTGCCACGATTGGACGGCATGAGTTGTATTCCAGCAGACGGTCACGGCCTTCCTGCAATTCAGCCTCTAAAGCTTCACGCTGTACACTGACTTCTTCCAGCAAATCTTCAAACTGCTGGCCCAAATCTGCCAATAAACAGTCTTTTAACTTCACAATAAAGTTTTCTTGTAGGGTTTGTGCAGTCGGGGAAATATTGCTGAAGATATTTAAACCTTCGTTGTACCAGCGGAACATACGCTCTTGCGCTGTACCGACCAGATAAGGCACATGAATCTGAATCCGGTTTTCCTGACCAATACGGTCCAGACGACCAATACGCTGTTCAAGCACATCCGGGTTCGCCGGCAAGTCAAACAGGATCAGGTCAGAGGCAAACTGGAAGTTACGCCCTTCGGAGCCGATTTCAGAACACAACAGAATTTGTGCACCATAAGATTCTTCAGCGAAATACGCCGCAGCCTGGTCACGTTCAAGCAGGCTCATGCCTTCATGGAACATGGCGGTACGGATGCCGGCATGCAAACGCAGCACATTTTCCAGCGCTTCCACCACCGGTCCACTACGCGCAATCAGCAAGACTTTTTTGTGTTTCAGTTCGGTACGCAGGATTTCCATGAGCCACATCACGCGTGGGTCATGTTCCATCCAGGAGCCATCCAGCTGTGCTTCTTCAGGCCACATCTGTTCACGCAACTTGCCGTCTTTAGACCAGTTGGCAGGCGCTGGTAAAGGTGCCGGTTGGCAATCACGGCCCGGAAAGCCCTGAATCGCTTCACGGGTATTACGGAACAAAATACGGCCGGTACCATGACGGTCCAATAATTCATGAATAGCACGGAAACGTTGCTCAGGCTCATCCTGAATGCCATGCCCCAACAAGCCTTCGATCGCTTTTAAATGCCCTTTTTCCAAAGGCAGGTCTGACATCAGCACTTCAGCAATTTTTGCAGTCTGATGATACTGCTCTTCTTCATCCAGGAAGCGGTCGAGTGAACTGAAACGTTGCGGATCGAGCAGACGTAAACGGGCAAAATGGCTTTCCACACCCAGCTGTTCTGGTGTTGCTGTAAGCAGTAACACACCCGGTGTTTTTTCAGCTAATTCTTCAACCAGGTCATAACGGTCATTACCACCTTCTTCTTCACTCCACATCAGGTGATGTGCTTCATCCACCACAAGAAGGTCAAAACCGGCCTCTAAAGCCTGTTCACGCAAATCTTCATGATCGACCATCAAGTCAACAGAAGCAATGATGCGCTGCTCGGTCAGGAACGGGTTTAAGTCAGGGTCATGTTCTTTAATCGAAGCGGTACGGGTCAAATCGAACAGTGAAAATTCCAGATTGAAACGGCGGCGCATTTCAATCATCCACTGATATTGCAATGAGTCTGGAACTAAAATCAGGATACGTTCAGAACGGGAAGTTTTGAGTTGCTGATGAATAATCAGGCCCGCTTCAATGGTTTTACCCAAGCCTACTTCGTCAGCAAGCAAGACACGCGGCGCAAAACGCTGGCCCACTTCATGGGCAATATACAGCTGGTGCGGAATCAGACCTACACGCGCACCGACCATGCCGCGCAAAGGACTGTTCTTCATGTTGGCTTGCATCAGTAATGCTTCAATACGCAGGTCATACCATTCTTTATAGTCGACCTGGCTGGCCAGCAAACGGTCAAGCGGCTTAGACAGCTGGATGGTCGCACCAATACGGGTTTCGTTGAGTGACTTACGTTCTTCTGAGCCATCTTCCAGATTGCGCACGACATTATAGCGCACTACGCCATGACGGTCTTCCAACGACTCAACTGTCCATTGGGTGCCTTCCTGATCCTGCAATTCATCATTCACATTGAACACAATACGTGATAAAGGTGCATTGCTACGTGCATAGACACGTGTTTCATCACTTTTTGGGAATAAGATGCTAACCGATCTTTCATCTACGTCTATAAGAACCCCTAAACCGAGTTCTGTTTCCGTGTCTGATAACCAACGCTGACCAATAGCAAACTGATGCAATTTTTCCACCTTTATCTAAAAATGAAGACACTAATTTCAAGCCCAAAATCTGGTTGGTATTTGAGCAAAAAACCAGGTCTTTAAGCAATATATTTTGACATAAAGCCCACTAAAAAGTGCGCAAAATCGATGAGGATTAAAAAGTTTTTACTTTAAAAAGGAACGGGAGCATAAAACTCCATCAGCTGTTCTGTTTGCGGATGATAAAAACTTAAGTTTTCAGCATGCAGGCACAGACGCGGCATCAACAGTTGCTGCTCAGGAGTGGCATATAAAGTATCCCCAATAATGGGATGACCCAGATATTGCATATGCACGCGTAGCTGATGGGAACGGCCGGTAATCGGGCTAAGTTTGACCCGCGTCACTGCCTGTCCCTGAATTTCAAAATGTTCGATGGCCTGCCAATGCGTGAGTGCAGGCTTGTTATGCTTGGGATCGGCAATATGTAAAGGAGGATGTTCAGGGTCATAAACAACCGGCACATCAACCGTGCCTTCCCCTTCAAGATGCCCTGCCACTACGGCTTGATAGGTTTTGTCGGTTTGACGTTCCTGAAACTGGCGGGAAATGGTTTTTTGTCCCCATCTGCTCAGGCCAAACACCAGAATGCCTGAAGTATCCCGATCCAGCCGATGAATCAGTAAAGTTTTGGGTTCTATTTCTAATAATCGGTTGATCACGCAATCTTGTAAATCTTCGGTTTTGCCGGGAACGGTGAGTACACCTGCAGGTTTATGGATGACCATAAAATCTTCATCACGATGTATCAGATGTTCGGTTAGAAAATTACTCAATGTTCAATCCCAGGCTGATCGCGAAAACAAGGCGGCAATGATAGAAAGCTTGGCACAGAATTACAATGCACAATATTCGAATTGGTGACGGATTTTCCGATTTTGCTCAAAAATTATTTCAATCTCGTGTTATGAACCTACTGATTGCAATACAAAGCTGACCAGTGCATGCAGTGAATTGTGTTTTAGGACATCTTCATACCTAATATTTGCCCCATGCGCCCGCCAAATACCTACCAACGTCACCATGGCTACAGAATCCAAACCGTATTGTTTCAAATCGACATCAGGATCAATTTCAAGTGCATCCATGTTTAGTTGCTCTGCAACCGCGAGCATAATTCCCTTGGCGGAAAGCACGTAATGGGATGGTGCACTTAAATCCCATAATCTGGTCAAACTATAGCTGTTCATGTGATGCAAAGCTTGCGCTGAAATGTTATCAATCCATTGAATATGCTGGTCCTGATTCGACAGTAAAATCGCATCATCCACAACACAGATTTGCTCGGTGACACTTTGTAGATGTGGCAATATTTGCTTGAGCATCGGCGTGACCTGTCCTGCAAAAATCAGCTGCGGATGCGATGATGCATATTCACCCAGTTGCTGCATACCCTGAATCAGGTCATCGCCATATAAGTCAACAATTGGAATATCTAAAGCTTTGGCTTTATTGCTGATTTGAATCAGATGAGTCATTAAGTCAATGTCTTTTATGCCTTCCATCATTCTTAAATTTTGTAATCCCACCAACACTAAGACAGATTCAGTGGATGAAAGCTTCCATTTGGCTTGTGATGGTGCGAGTTGGATTTTTTTGGGTATTGGGTACAGCATGGGTGGCTCTGAAGCATAATACCTTGATATTTTAGCGCAGATAAGTTCTAAAATTCACTTCATAATAGCTTGATAGTAATCTTAAAGATTTCATATCAGAAATTTATGTAAAATAGTTTTTTTATTTTTTGGGGTATTTATGAAAGAAAGTCATTACATAATAGAGTCAATGCTTGAATAGCCACTAATTTTGTAGACACCTTTTAGTTAGATAAAATGGCTAATTAACGAGGTGCTTATGAGCAGTAAACGATATCCTGAAGAATTCAAAATTGAAGCAGTAA
>NZ_JBNCAT010000054.1:0-11663 GCF_049808495.1 Acinetobacter sp. G11 | reverse complement strand
CAACTTTTCTAAAAAGCTCGAAAATCATTTTAAAGCCTTTGATTTGACTTTCTTTTACCTTAATAACGGATTTGTTTAACGCTAGCATACTTTTTGAAACACCACCGAAATCTATTCTGTGTTCAATCGTCAAGACCTTTACCTAGATGTAAAAAAAGTGAGAAAAGGATGCTCACTTTTTAAAAAAAATGGACTTTATTTTTTTTGCAGCTTGCATCTTTTTCCAGTCTGCCTGTACCTGTTCGGCAACTTTTGGATAATCCAGGATAAAGCGCACATGGCTTTCTACCCCGGTTTTTAAGGTCGCATTATCGACGATAAATAACGGGTTATGGTTCGGCGCCGCTTTGGCCATGTCCTGATCGGCAGGCGTTGCGCCTACAAAGACAAACAGGGATGGCATCAGCTGACCATAATAGGCAAAATCTTCGCTGGCACTGGCATTGTTGTCCAGTACATGCAGTTTATCTTTGCCATTCACCTGAGCCAGCGTGGATTGCATCAGTTTTGTTAATGTTTTGTCATTGGTGGTCACAGGCGCGTAGGGTGCAATTTCCACTTTCGCTGTGACCTGATTGGCAGCGGCATTATGTTCGAGCATGTTCGGTAAAGCTTTTAAAATGCCCTGGCGGACATCTTCACTGTTAGAGCGAATGGTGCCGACCATATTCACCTGATCGGGAATGACATTACCCGTTGTCCCGCCGTGAATGCTGCCAATACTGACTACGCCCATGCCTTTGGTCAAATCTGCATTACGGCTGATTAAACTTTGCATGTTGTTGATCATTTGCGAAGAAGCATAGATTGGATCACGACCGAGCCAAGGCATGGAGCCGTGGACTTGTTTGCCATTCACTTGAATGCGTAAATGATCGGCACTGTTCAGAATTGCACCATCTTTATATGAGATATTACCGCTTGGCATACCTGCCATGACGTGCATACCAAAAATCACTTCCGGTTTTGGATTGTCCAATGCACCATCGGCAATCATTTTACGTGAACCGATTAAATGGCCTTGGCTAAAGTTATCGACATCGGCACCGCCTTCTTCAGCCGGCTGGAATACGAATACTACGGTGCCTGCAATTTTATCTTTATTGGCTGCCAGGGCCTTGGCTGCACCCAGTAACATCGCGGTATGGGCATCGTGACCACAGCCATGCATGACATGCGTTTCTGCACCCTGATACATGGCTTTGGCTTTACTGGCATAAGGGAGTCCAGTTTTTTCTTCAATCGGAAGAGCATCCATATCGGCACGTAAAGCCATCACTGGACCGGGTTTCGCACCTTTAAGCACCCCAATTACACCGGTTTTGGCATAGCCTTTACGCACTTCAATGCCATAAGATTTCAACTCTTTTTGTACCAGCTCAGAAGTTTTGAATTCCATGTTGCCAAGTTCGGGATTTTGATGAATATGCTGTCGAAGCTCAATGGTATGGGCTTCTACATTTTTAACGGAATCATCAATCCAGTCTGCAAGGCTCAGCTGGCTGCAAAGAAGAAGTGGAAGACAAAGGGAGAACTGTTTGTATATGTCCATATATTAACGAATCCTTAAAGGTTGAGATTATTGCAGTGAGTCCATAGCATTGCATAATGCAGGAAATTTAGACAAAACTATTTGAGTGCCTTAATATACTTTTAAGGTATATTTTGTATTAATTGTTGGAATATAAAGATTTTATACGGACTTCAAGACTGTAAATACATTGAAATTTATGTGAAATGAGCTTTTATCAGTTTTGTTTATCCCTCTTAATTTTTGGATCTGTGACACAACAGTTTTATTTGATTCTATTTATTATTGGGGCATAACGGCCCTATCCGGCATTAGGGTTCTGAATGAGTGCTTTTTTTAAATATATTATGATTTTCGCCCTGGGCTTTGCCCTGTGGAATTACTGGCTGAAACCGGATAAGGGGATTTCAGATGCACCTGATTATCAGTCTACTGGAGCAGTCCATCAGTTTCAGGGATATCGGATCAACAATCTGGAAGCTTATGCTGGCGAGTTTCGGGTTTTATCCAGAGAAGACTATAGTTTTGGGCGAGAGGCGGAACTCAGTCCGGTTGATTTTGCTTTGGGATGGGGCAGCATGACCAATCCTGCTGTTTATAAGCAGTTGTCGATTAGTCAGAGCAATCGCTGGTATTACTGGCGTTATGAAAATGCACCGCCTATACCTGTGAATGAAATTTCAACGCACAGCGCCAATACGCACTTGATCCCTGCATCGAAACAGATTGCAAAACAGCTGAAACAGATTGATCAGGATGATCTGATTTATTTGAAAGGACAACTGGTTGAGGTCACGGCTGCTGATGGCTGGAAGTGGCGCAGTTCTTTAAGTCGTGAAGATACAGGGAATGGGGCATGCGAGTTGATGCTAGTGGAAGAGGTAAGAGTGATTTCTAGGTCTTAAATCTTTTATTTGCTGAATTAAGCAAGAATATGATTTTTGGGAGAGGATGAGCTAATTGAACTTAGTTCCAGACACTCTTTTTAATGTTGTATGTGATTAATTTTCCATATGGTTTGGTCTATTTGCTTTTGACGGGACAAAAGCAACAAAATCCCTATGTTGGATTGGGGGTATGTCCTGATAAGCACTGTTTTAAAGCGTAGCGCAAGTCAATCCAATAGGCGATATCCATGTCGCCTGTAATGTGATTTTTAAAAGTGATGAATTTTTAAAAATAAAGTATAACTTTTTGATTTATAAAAAATATATTTATAAGTTGTTTTGATTTTTTAGAGGTAAAAATTGGTAAACCAACAAGAAAACACGCAGGCAGTAGTATTACAGCCGTCGAATGAGAAAACGATTTATCTGGATTTAACACATTCCACAGATTGGGTAGTGGCTGGATCAATTTTTGTATCAGCTTTAATAAGTTTTATTGGATTTTTAATTACAATTTATGTAGTGAGAAAGTCTACAGAAAGTCAAATTCAATCCAATGAAAGTTTAATAGAGCAACAGAAAATTTTAAAAATTAGGGAGTTAGAAATATTAAATAAAAATAATACTCTACAGAGAATTAAAGAATTAATTGGTGATAATCTTTATTTAGCAGGAAATGTACAGAACCAAATTGAAATAGGTATTAGTGAGATACAACAACAAAAATTTGATGATTTTTTTCATTCAAGGCATCACGGGGATTTCAAAATATTACTTAATAATTATCAAAGTTCTATAAACCGTTTAAGAGTATATTTAGGGAATGAAACCCAACATTCAGAAAAACTAAATAAGCATTTTCGAAAAATGCAATTACTCTCTTGGAGTTTATATACTGCCGGTATGAATGAGCTGGCTTTGAGTGATAGTCTTGATCAATGGGTGAAAGAATTTAAAGTAGGTGAGATTTTAGTGCAAAATTATTTGAATGATGAACTTAAAAATATTTATAAATAATATTTAAAAAAGCAGCCTAAGCTGCTTTTAAATCATTTATCCTTCGGCTCTGGCGGTGTCATGCCAAACTGCAAATAGGCCATATTGGTAGCAATACGACCCCGTGCGGTTCGCATGGTATAACCTTGCTGAATCAAATACGGTTCAATCACATCTTCCAATGTGCCTGAATCTTCCGCCATTGCCGCAGCTAAAGCTTCCACACCGGCAGGACCGCCATCAAAACGTTCCAACAGCATGCTCAAGTAACGACGGTCTAAAGTGTCTAAACCATCTTTATCGACATTCAGCATATCCAGTGCACGTTGAGCCATTTCCTGAGTTACTTCGCCAGTACCTTTAACTTGAGCATAGTCACGCACACGACGCAGCAGACGGTTGGCAATACGCGGTGTACCACGTGCACGACGGGCAACTTCTTTAGCCCCTTCTTCAGTAATAGGCACATCCATTAAATTCGCTGAACGCGAAACAATATGCGTCAGGTCTGCAACCGAATAGAACTCCAGACGTTGCACAATACCAAAACGGTCACGTAGCGGTGAGGTGAGCAAGCCTGCACGAGTTGTTGCTGCCACCAAGGTAAATGGCGGTAAATCCAGCTTAATGGAACGTGCACCGGGTCCTTCACCAATCATGATATCCAGCTGGTAATCTTCCATGGCTGGATACAGGATTTCTTCAATCACTGGAGAAAGACGGTGAATTTCATCAATAAATAAAACGTCACCTTCTTCCAGATTGGTCAGCATGGCAGCCAGATCGCCGGCACGTTCCAGTACCGGACCAGAAGTTGATTTTAAATTACCGCCCATCTCACGCGCGATAATATTGGCCAGTGTGGTTTTACCTAAACCCGGTGGACCAAAAATTAAGGTATGGTCGAGTGCTTCACCACGTCCGCGTGCGGCGCCAATAAAGATTTCCATTTGCTCGCGTACCACTGGTTGACCAATGTAGTCATCGAGGGAAGTGGGGCGAATGGCACGATCAAAATGATCTTCGGGTTTTTCAGAACCACTGATGAGACGGTCTTGCATATTAAGTCAGTTCTATTTTCGTGAATTCGATTGTCGCGTTATGGTCATACATACCACATTTAGTTGCACGGCCGCGAATGATGAAAGATATTCACTGCTTTCGCGTAGGCGATGCCTTACTTTTGACAGGGCAAAAGTAACAAAACCCTTTGCAGAAATAATGGCATGTCCATATGCCATATTTCTGCGGCAGCATCCATGCTGCCTTTCATTACATCTATTTACACCTATAACTTCAAATTATGAGGTTATTTATTCATCGATTTTAATGCGGCGCGAATAATATCTGATGCTTCGGTGAAGTCACCTTTGGCTGCATTCACCAGTTTCTGTGCTTCTAAAGGTTTATAACCTAATGACTGTAATGCCGCTTCGGCTTCTGCGACAGCAGAGTTACCGCTAAACTGGATTTGCTGTGCTGATGTAGGACTATTAGTCGTGCCGGTAGACATTGCTTTGAAGCGGTCACGCAGTTCAATCATCAAGCGTTCAGCGGTTTTCTTGCCTACACCCGGAACTTTCACCAAGCTGTTGATATCTTCATGTTCAACGGTATGAATCAGCATTTCTACACTTAAGGTCGATAAAATGCCGAGTGCCATTTTAGGCCCCACACCGTTGACTTTCAGCAGGGTACGGAAAATGATTTTCTCTTGAGCATTCAAGAAGCCATATAAAAGCTGAGCATCTTCACGAACGGCCAGGTGCGTCCATAGTGTAACTTTCTGGCCTTTTTGTAATTGGCAAAATGTTGAAAGCGGGGTGTCGATTTCATAGCCCACACCATTTACATTTAATAATACTGTCGGTGCTTCTAGAGCCAACACCTCGCCAATAAGACATCCAATCATGTTAATTTATTCACTTATCTATCGTTGGTTGCATAGTAGAGAGCATTTGTCATAAAGGCAAAATGCTCAGGCATAATGGTTTAAATTTAGCAGAAATTCCAGTCAGAATAGCTGCAACATCTTTACATCAAGCCGGCTTTATTGCCCTGTAACTCTTGCGACAGGTTGTAGGCCTGATGGTCTGAGAATTTAGAAATAATGTCCAGCACCTGCATAATATTTTCATAGTGGTTGCTTTGAAAATTGACACCGGCACGTTGCAGCATGGACATCAAGCGCTGTTCTTTAAAGCTTAAAGTCTTATGCGGTGTCGTCAGCGGAATAAAGGCATCCAGAATGTTTTGAAGACTTTGATGGGCGATAATTTCCAGACCCGCCTTTTGCGGATGTTCAAAAATCTTGTCACGCGCCAGGTTTTTTGCCCGTTCAATGCCATGTTCAATATCTTCTGAACAATATTGCAATAAACTGCCTTTCAGTTGACCCGATAAAATTTCAAAGTGATGTTTGGCAAATGCCGTGGTGACTTCATCCACCAGCCGTTTCATCACCCGGCCACGTAAAGCGGCAATTTTTTGCTGCCATGTGGTGGTTGGCATGGACAGTTCTTCGGGCTTGCCATAATCCGAGATTAAGTCGAGAAAAATCGGTTCGACTTCTTCATAGGACAGCATATTTAAAATAATGCCATCTTCCAGATCAATCAGGGCATAACAGATGTCATCGGCGGCTTCCAGTAAATAGGTTAGCGGATGTCGGCAATAATGATATTCACCGAGCTGAATTAAACCGAGCTGTTCAGCAATTTGTTTCAAGATCTCTCTTTCAGACTGGTAACAGCCAAATTTTGCCCGCTGACTGGCCGGGCGATCCCCTTGCGAGGCAATGGTTTTAGACAGCCACGGATATTTGAGATAAGCCCCTAATGTGGCAAAAGTCAGGCGCATACCACCGTCATTCGGATGGTAATCAATTTTGGTCAATAAACGTAGGCCTTGGGCATTGCCTTCAAACTGGCGTACATCGGCCTGTTCTTCCGGTGTCAATTTTTCCAGAAAATTGCCATGAGATACATCATCAAACCATTCACGAATGGCGTATTCACCAGCATGTCCAAAGGGTGGATTGCCAATATCGTGTGCCAGACATGCGGCCTGAATAATGGCACCGACATCGGCAGGGGAAATCCACACAGGGAGTTGATCTTTAATTTTTTCCGCTGCCAGCATGCCCAGTGAACGGCCAATACACGACACTTCCAGTGAATGGGTCAAACGGGTGTGAATGCCATCGTGCTGAGTTAACGGATGCACCTGGGTTTTACGGTTTAACTGGCGAAAACTTTGTGAAAAGATAATGCGGTCATAATCTTTGTGAAAAGGGCTACGTGCCTGTTCTGAACTTTGTTTTTTGCTACCAATACGAACTGTCGAAAGCAGTTCCAACCAACGCATTTGTTCCATTTATCATTATTCAGTGAAGAGCTGAATTCATCATGCCAAAAAAAAGTCTCACCGACTAGAGCAGGGCGACATGATTTGTCTTTCTAATAAAACAGTCTATAGATGGATTCATGACAAGTTATATGAAGGAGTCGACAGCAGGGTATTTGTTGAGATAAAAAATAAGATTCGAATACCATGCCTTAAAATCAATGGTCCATACAGAATTCAGAATAAACTCAAGTTGTTGCGATAATATTTAGAAACAAGATATTCATCGATTAAATCTTCATGAGTTTTAAAATTTTTATCTGAAAAATAAAATATTCTTCCCTGTTCTTGAGTGAATAGATGCCACATTCGTGAATTTCTATCTAGCTGATTTTGCCAATACACAGTAGAATATGCGCTCTCTCTAAGTCACATTGGCGGTAGGGTCAAATAGACCTGCCCGTGGAGCCAAAATCAGCATGTTTATCGTGGCCGGTGCACCAGCACACTCTTCTTTTAAGAAAACTCAACTCTTAAACCGTCTTGCGTCAATGAGTTCTGTTCAATCAATTGAAAGTCAATGGATTTATCTGTTTGATCAAGCGCTCAACGAACAGCAGCATCAATCTGCATTACAATTATTAAATGATGGTGCTTCTTTTGAAGTTCGTCAGGCAGCAAGTGATGAAATTCAGATTCTTGTAACGCCACGTCTAGGCACGATTTCTCCGTGGTCTTCTAAAGCGACTGATATTTTTGCCAACTGTAATACTCCGATACACCGCCTAGAACGCGGTGTTTTGTTTACTTTAAAAGGTATCTCTGAAGTATCCAATGAAGTTAAACAGGTTTTACATGACCGTATGACTGAAAGCGTGTTCAATCATATTGATGACGCTGCGGCTTTGTTTGTCGAAACTGCACCAAAACCTTTAAATAGCATTGATATTTTAGGTCAGGGTAAAGACGCATTGGTTAAAGCCAACTCTGAATTTGGTTTTGCCTTGTCAGATGAAGAAATTGATTATTTAACCGCAGCATTTAACAAGCTGGGTCGTAACCCGCACGACATCGAATTGATGATGTTTGCTCAGGCCAACTCTGAGCATTGCCGTCATAAAATCTTTGGTTCTGAATGGACCATTGATGGTGAAAAACAGCCATTGTCATTGTTCCAGATGATTAAAAACACCTATAAAGAATCTCCAACAGACGTATTGTCGGCTTATAAAGATAACGCTTCTGTGATCGTGGGCTTTGACACGCAGCGTTTCTATCCTAAAAAAGACAATGAAACAGGTCACCACGTTTATAAATACAAGAGCCAGGCTGCTCACATCCTGATGAAGGTGGAAACCCACAACCATCCAACCGCGATTGCACCATTTGCCGGTGCTGCGACCGGTTCAGGCGGTGAAATCCGTGATGAAGGTGCAACAGGTCGTGGTGGTAAACCAAAAGCTGGCTTAACCGGTTTCACCGTATCGAACCTGAACATTCCAGGCTTTGAACAGCCTTGGGAAGAAAACTATGGCAAGCCATCACGTATGGCATCTCCACTTCAAATCATGATTGAAGGCCCATTGGGTGGTGCTGCGTTTAACAACGAATTTGGTCGTCCTGCCTTAAATGGTTACTTCCGTACTTTTGAACAAAACGTGAATGGTGAAGTGAAAGGTTTCCACAAGCCAATCATGATTGCTGGCGGTTACGGTAACATCCGTCCTGACCATGTGGAAAAAGATGCGATTCAGCCGGGCGATTTACTCATCGTGCTGGGTGGTCCTGCCATGCTGATCGGCCTGGGAGGCGGTGCAGCATCTTCTGTAGACAGCGGTAAATTGGGTGAAAACCTCGATTTCGCTTCTGTACAACGCGAAAACCCGGAAATGGAACGCCGTTGCCAGGAAGTGATTGATGCCTGCTGGCGCATGGAAGATTTCAACCCGATCGTGTCTGTACATGACGTGGGTGCGGGCGGTATCTCCAATGCCATGCCTGAGCTTGTGAATGATCATGAGTTAGGTGCTGTGCTTGACCTGCGTAAGATTCCATCGCTTGAGCCAGGCATGTCTCCAATGGAAATCTGGTCGAACGAAGCACAGGAACGTTATGTCCTGGCGATTCGTCCAAGTTCTTTAAGCCTGTTTGAATCTCTTTGTGCACGTGAACGTTGCCCGTTTGCAGTATTGGGTGAAGCGACTGAAGCACGTCATTTGACTGTTGAAGATCCATTGTTTGAAAACAAAGCCGTGGATATGCCAATGCAGGTGATGCTTGGCGGTACGCCGCGCATGAGCCGTTCATATGAAACGATTGAACGCAAAGGCGACGACTTTGATGCATCTAAAGTCACTGACCTGAAAGATGCGATTTTCCGCGTTCTGAAAAATCCGACCGTTGCTTCTAAATCGTTCCTGATCACGATCGGTGACCGTTCAATTACCGGTATGGTTGCGCGTGACCAGATGGTCGGTCCTTGGCAAGTTCCTGTAGCAGATGCTGCGGTGACCACTACAAGTTTAGTCGGCTTCACTGGTGAAGCGATGGCGATGGGTGAACGTCCACCAGTTGCGCTTTTAAACCCTGCTGCATCTGCACGTTTGGCTGTAGCTGAATCAATCTCGAACATCATGTCTGCAAAAATTGACCAGATTAGCGACATTAAACTGTCTGCGAACTGGATGGCGGCTGCAGGTCAACCGGGTGAAGACCAAGCTTTATTCGAAGGTGTGAAAGCCATCGGTATGGAAATGTGTCCTGCGCTGGGTATCGCGATTCCTGTCGGTAAAGACTCATTGTCTATGCGTACCACCTGGAACGACGAAGGCGAAGACAAGTCTGTAACTTCTCCAATGTCTGGCGTAATTACCGCATTTGCACCGGTAACCGATGTACGTCAAACATTGACCCCTGAATTGAAAAATCAAGATTCAGTACTGGTACGTATCGACTTGTCTAAAGGTCAGTTCCGTTTGGGCGGTTCGATCCTGGCTCAGGTGTATAAAGCGATTGGTTCTGTAACACCTGATGTAGACAGCTTCGAAGATTTCAAAGCATTCTTTGCATTGGTTCAAGACTGGAACAACCGTGGCTTGATCAAGGCTTATCATGACATCGGTGATGGCGGTTTACTGGCTACTGTTGCAGAAATGATGTTTGCTTCACGTCTGGGTGTAGCGCTTGAAGATCAATCGACTGAGGCTTTATTTGCCGAAGAAATTGGTGCAGTTCTTCAAATCAGCAAATCTGATTGGGCAGAACTTCAAGCAGAAGTTGCAGCATCTAGCTTAAAAGATGCAATGTCTGTAGTAGGTACAGTCAACAACACTGATCAGTTAACTGTAAATGGTCTGGTGCTTGAACGTGCTGACTTGCAAGTGGCCTGGACTGAAGTATCACATCAAATCCAGCGTCTACGTGACAACGTTGAAACTGCGGATTCTGAGTTTGCTTTAATCACTGACAAGAACCACAAAGGTATTATTGCTCAGCCGACATTTGACCTGAATGAACCTGTAGAAGCGCCGTTTATCAATTCACGTCGTCCAAACATGGTGATTTTACGTGAACAGGGCGTAAACGGTCATGTTGAAATGGCTGCGGCATTCGACAAAGTGGGCTTCAACACTGTTGACGTGCACATGAGCGACTTGCTTGCTGGCCGTATCAGCCTGGATGACTTTGAAGGTATTGTGGCTTGTGGCGGTTTCTCTTACGGTGACGTAATGGGCGCAGGCGGTGGTTGGGCGAAATCAGTTCTATTCAACCCTAAACTGCGTGACCAGTTCGAGAAATTCTTCCATCGTCAAGAAACCTTCTCTTTGGGTATCTGTAACGGTTGTCAAATGTTGTCGCAATTGGCTCCACTGATTCCGGGTGCAGAAAACTGGCCTCGTTTCCACCGCAACACTTCAGAAGTGTTTGAAGCGCGTGCAGTCAACGTACGTGTTGAAAAATCTCACTCTATTCTTCTAGACGGTATGGAAGGTTCGATTCTTCCAATCGCGGTAGCACATGGCGAAGGTCGTGTGGTTGCAACTGAAGACAAGATTGCTGCGTTAAATGCAGGCAGTCAGGTCAGCCTGCGTTATGTAGACAGTCTGGGTAATGCTACACAGCAATATCCATTGAACCCGAACGGTTCACCGGAAGCAATTACCGGTGTGACCTCGCAAGACGGTCGTGCAACGATTATGATGCCGCACCCTGAACGTAACTTCCGTGCTGTTCAGCATTCCTGGAAACCTGAGGAATGGACTGAAGATGGTGCATGGTTACGCATGTTCCGCAATGCACGTAAGTTCATTGGTTAATCATTTCTAAAATAAAAAAGGGTTGCTAATGCAGCCCTTTTTTATTAATTTAAATAAGTGTTTTAATGAAAATATTTGACCAAATGGAAAAATAATTTAAAATAGCATCGTTAGTAGCGCCACCTTTAGGGTGGCTTTTTGTTTTGTAAGTTTTATTTTTTAATTTTATTTCTCCCGCTGGACTTGGTTTGGATTTTGCTTTTATATTGGTGTGAAAGGATATTTGTGTGTTTTATGCCCAATCACGATGCAATATGGAAGAAAGATGGTTCACTAAATACAAGTTCAGGATTGAATCTCTAAGCGAGGTGACACAATGCCAAAAACTGTAATCTATACAAATATTGATAAAGCGACTTTACGTAAGAAAGGCTGGATGTTTTTTATGGCAGTCGTAGGGCTACAAATATTGTTCTTGATCGGTAATTATTTGCTGCAAAGTTCTTAATTTTTAGATTGAAAAAGCCACCGTGAGGTCACTACTGTCCCACAAATATCACAAGAAGAACCTCAATTGAGGTTCTTCTTGTTTTCGCCATTTTTTATCAGGCACAAAGAGTGACCTTAAAAGTTTCCTTTCAAATAAAT
>NZ_JBNCAT010000053.1:0-11732 GCF_049808495.1 Acinetobacter sp. G11 | reverse complement strand
TTTCGATTTTACTGAACACCCTTCAGCTGCTCTCAGAATATTCAATAGATGAACTGAATGAAATCGCAACCATTGCATTAGGTACCTAAAGATGTGTAGATACCTATGCCTGAAAGGAGAGGGAAATTGAAAAAAAGCGGATTAAGAATCATGACTTGTTTTGTGGCTTTCCATACTGGTCCGCCATGACTTCCACCAGCTGATCCAGTTTGATGTATTTCTTGATCACGGCGTCTACATCGGCTTTGCTGAGTTTTGCAAAAGCCTGATCACGTTTTTCACGGTACAGTAAGTTACGGTTATGTTCCAGTTGTGGCATCAGCATCGCATGAATATTGCGCTCATCTTCCAAAGCAGTTACCCGTTTTTTCAGAATACTGGCTTTGGCCGCTTCCAGCTCCTGTTCAGTTACCCCTTTAGCGAGTAAATCATTCAGCACTTTATGCACAGCTTGTGATACTTGCGCCGACTTCGCTGCCGTATAATTGGCTTCTATGCTGAGTGCGCCTGAATCAATCCATTCATCCAGATCCAGATTGCTGCCAAAACCGTACACCAGGGCATTTTTCTCACGGAGTTCCTGGGCTAAACGTGAAGACAGTTGCGAGTCGCCCATAATATAGCCCAACACTATGAGTGCTGGTGCATCGGCATGATTCGAACCCACCGGCAAGGTCAAAATGGCCTGATAATTCCCAAATTCACGTTGCTCAGATAAGGCATGAATTTTTTGTGCCTGATATGCCTGATAATTAGCACTTAGACGCTGATAAGGCAATTGCGCTTTCCATCCTGAAAATTCTTTTTGCAGCAGTTTTAGCATGGGCTGAGCCTGATAATCACCCGTAATGGCAATTTGTGCATGATGACTGACAAAGAAATCCTGATATAACTTTTTCACTTGCTCAACCGTTGCTGCTTGAAGCTGCTGTTTGGACAGGTTCGGTTCAAAATGGTAACGCAAATCTCCTGGCTGATAGGTTTCCAATAAGCGGGTCATGGTCAATGCAGCAACCGTTTCAGGTTCGGTATAGGGACGATCCAGGCTCGACAGGCTCTGTGATTTAATCAGGTCAAACTGCGATTGTTCAAACTTCGGTGTTTTCAGAACATCAAGCATAAATTTGAAATAATCCTCAAATTTGTCTTTTTTCGCCACAATCTGAATGATAATGCTATTTGCAGATGCAGTGGCCGTTGCGCCACCACCAGCTTCAATCGACTTGTCGGCAATATCCTGCAAGCTGTATTGATCTGAGCCACGCAGCAGTAAATAGGCCATCAAATCCAGTACTTCACCTTTATTAAACAAAGATTTGTCCGTACCAAAGTCCACAGAAATGGTGGCATAGGTTTTATCATCACGGGTTGAAGTCGGATATAAAGCGTATACAATACCGTTTTTCAACTTTCCGCGCTGGATTTTCTTTTCAATATCCACCAAATACTGCTTCGAGGTTTTGACGTATTCCGCAACCTCCTGCTTATACACCCTGCTGTCTTTAAGCGGTTCTTCTTGCACACTGGCCTGATCTAAGGTTTTAGGCTGCTCGGCGGCCTGTTGTTGTAATGCTTTTTTCTGATCTTCCGGGGTCGGTTTAATATCTCCAGAAATGCGATGTTCTGGCACTAAAAACCGGGTCAGGGTTTGATTGACATCGTTCAGCTTAAGCTGTTTTACATTATTCAGATCGGTAAAGTACTGCGACCAATTCCCCTGATAGGCCACATAATAATCACTTAATCTTCCACCCAAGGCGGCAGCATTGCTGAGTACGCTGTCTGCCTGATTCTGAATCAGGTTTTTTACCCGGTTCAGTTCGGTCTCATTAAATGGCTGACTCTTTTCCACCCCTGCCACCAGCTCGGATTGCACCCTTTTCTCATCATGATTCGGGGCATAAATGGCGCCCATAAACACCAGATTAAAGTCCTGATCCAGCCAGGTGGTGGATTGAACGCCGGTACTCAAACCAGTTTCCACCATGCTTTGATAAAGATGCCCACTCGGCTGCATGGTATATAAATAAGGTGTCAGTGCCAGAGCAGACTTGATTTTTTCATTTTTGCCATTCAGGTAAATATTGAATTTAGCCAGATCACTGCCCTTTTTCACGGCAAAATTTCTTTGCTGAATTTTGGCCGAATCCAGCACAGGAACCTTGGTCTGTGCTGGAACCTGACGAGCTGCTATAGGGCTAAACTGTTGATCAATCTGTTTTAGCACAGCAGCTTTATCAAATTTACCGGAAATGATCATCACTGCATTATTCGGTGCATACCAAGTTCGATAAAATTTATTCAGCTCATCCATTTTGATGGACTGCAATTCTTTTAAATCGCCAATCGGCAAACGTCCCAGATACTGGTTACCATAAGCCGATTTCCACATCTGGTCCATCATCACTGCAAACGGTTGGTCCATACGAATTTCACGTTCGCGTTTCACAATGGCAATTTCAGAAGGCACAAACTTTTCCTGCAACACCAGTTTGTCCATACGTTCAGCTTCAAGATGAATCACTTGATTAATCGCATTCTGTTCAGGACGGATCACATTGGTATATTTGGTGGAATAATAATCCGTGCTGGCGTTGGTCATTAAGGTGTATTGATCCAGACGGCGCTGAAATTCTTCGCCCTTGATATTCTGTGTTCCCTTAAATGCCAGATGTTCGAGCAAATGCGCCAGACCGCCTTTGCCCTGCGGATCATTGAGCGAACCGGTCAGATAGACCGTATTCATAAACACTTTATTTTCTTTATCGTTTTGCGCCAGCACCACGCGAAAACCATTGTCTAATGTATATTCTTCAATCTTCTGCTCAGATTTAACCAAAATCGGTTGTGCCCAGACAGTTGCACTAAAACCAACAAATAATAATGAGATAGTAAGTTGTTTGAACCGCATGAGCATAATTATTCCAATTTATTCAGTCATATAAATTTTTAAGCATCACATCTTAGAAAATGATCATGATGTTGAGTAGTCACTTTTTGCAAGCATTGCCGTTTATTTCAACAGCTTTGTCGTTCATTTATATCCAGATGTTACAGATATAGCTCTGCCTGCATATATAATTTTGCATAACCCGAAATTTCAATCCGTTCATTTTCAAGCAGTTCACAATATAATTTTCCCCCACGCGCGGATGCCTGATAAGCCAGAATGTCTTTTTTGCCCAGTTTCTCCGCCCAAAACGGTGCAATCGCGGTATGAATTGAACCGGTAACCGGATCTTCCTGAATGCCATTCGCGGGAGCAAAATAGCGCGATATACAATCATAAGGCGCAGCAGCCTGAGCAGTAATAGCCAGATCCAGAACACACTTGGGTTGGGTTTGCCCGGCTTGATGGAGTGTCCATTGTTTGAATAATTCCAGATTGGGCTTTTCATCCCGTACATCTTCCGGATTTGCATATTCCATAATGTAGGCCTGATGATTTAAATAAACATTTTTAAATGGCTTGCTTAAAATTTGCTTTAAAATTTCAGGATAATCGGTAATTTTTTTGCGCGGCGTATCGGAAAATTCATCTTGATTTTGCCATCAGCCTCCTGGCTTACCACAAAAATGCCGAGCTCTTTAACATAAAACCGAAGGGTTTTTGCAGTAGTATAATCTTTAAAGAGTACAAAACTGCTGGCTAGCGTTGCATGGCCACAAAAGTTCACTTCTGTGGTTGGGGTAAACCAGCGGATTTCATAGTTTTCTGCATCAAGCATTTTTACAAAAGCAGTTTCTGCCAGATTATTTTCCAGGGCGATATTTTGCATCAAGACCTCATCCAGCCAATGTTCAGTCACAATCACTGCCGCAGGGTTTCCTTTAAACAGTTCCGTAGTAAAGGCATCCACCTGATACATTTTCATCTTGCTTCCTTCCAGTAATTTAATCTCTGTTGCACTTCATTTGATAATCTAAAAAAAACAAAAAGCTGATCTAGAAAGAGTGTTTGTGTATCCAACTGCAGATCAGCAACGTTATGTATAAATACTGGCCTATTAATTGCGATTTCCCCCTGGAAAAAACCTGGCTTTAAGGCTAGCTTATTCATATCTATATCATTGATTTCTATCTCATGAATTTTCAAGTCCATATGATTGATGTGAAAAATCAATTACAGAACTATATCTGGTTATTAGAACATATCCCGAGTAAAGAAGTAGTTGCAGTGGACCCCACTGAAGCCCATCTGGTCGAAGAGTTTTGTACAGCAAAAGGTTTAAAGCTGACCCAGATCTGGCTGACGCACTGGCATAAAGACCATATTGGCGGTGTGCCCGAGCTTTTACAAAATCGTCATATCCCCGTTTATGGTCCACGGGAAGAATTAAGCAAAGTTCCTTTTATCACTCATCCCCTGCAACATGAAGATCATCTTAATTTTCATGATTTAAATATTGAGATTATTGCTGTACCTGGACATACGCTGGGTCATATCGTTTATTTTATTGATGCGCTGGATGTGCTTTTCTGTGGCGATACGCTGTTTGCCATGGGTTGTGGCCGCGTGTTTGAAGGCACCTATGAGCAGATGTACCATTCGCTCAATCGCCTGGCCGCTTTGCCTGCACGCACCAAAGTCTACTGCACCCATGAATATACGCTGGCCAATGCCAAGTTTGCATTACATGTCGAACCTGACAATCTGGCAATTCAGCAGCGCTTCGAACAGGTGGAAGCACTGCGTATGCTCGGGCAAAGCACCTTGCCAAGTAGTATTGAACTGGAACTGCAAACCAATCCCTTTTTAAGGGTGGAAAGCGTGGAAGAATTTCAGCACATACGCCAGTTAAAAGATAACTTTTAACTGATTTTATGTTAATTACGGCAGGTTTATAAAATTTGATGGGTTTCGGTATAAGCATCCAGCTCATTTTGTGTCACCACTTGGGTGACCTGCATCTCGTCAACACGAACCAGCAGTAAACCGCCCAAAGCGGGTTGATAACGACGGGCGCTGCCAAAAGGCGTATAGGACACTTTGGATTGATCTGCGAAAAATAGCCAATCCTCATGGCCCAGCATGACAGCAACAGGTACCAAGCCTTGTTGCTGCATGTGCTGAATTTGCTTGAGTACGTTCTGTTCAATGGTTTCTGTGGTCATTGCAATCCAGTCTTCATCTTAATCAACATTTTACACCGACCAGAATTCAAAAAATTCCTCGGTACGGCAGTCTATACTTTATCTGTTTTTTAAATCCAAAGCAGCGTCATTTTTTGATGGCTATTGCATGGAGCATTGAGTGAATGGATCATTAACCGAGAGAGATGCTCACTTCACTTCGCTATCGAAATATCCCCAAAACAACTCCAAGATAAGAACATATCTGCAACACCGAAAATTGTGTTTAAATATTTCCATTTCAATAAATCAAAAACACCCAGATTAAAATAAATAAAAATCAATAATATATAAAATTATTTCTTTCAATACCCGATGATTTTCCATCCAAAATTCACTTATTATTTATGCATTTCCTGCATAAAAAAAATACAAAATATTTATTTTATAAAAAACCTGTTCAAGCTACCCTTTAAAAAAATACGTGCATCCCTATTAATTATTTAATTGCAGTCAGTATCTAATATACACAAGGAGTTTTTTCGTGAAGAAAGTTGTTAAGGCAAAAAATTTAATTGCATTTCGTATCTGGTTAGAAAAATTGGGCTATTCAGTAAAGTCATTGACTGACAATCGTGGATTTACCTTTAGCTTTAAAAAAGAATATGGTCTGGTCACTTGTGATTTAGCGGGTAATGCCCTTGCCATGCAGCTTGGCGAAGAATTCGAAGATCACTTAAAAGCTTAAAAGACTATATGTAATTTTGGATCGAAACAAAAACAATAATAATTTTAAATAAATCTATTTTCAGAAAGCCCATTTTTTGGGCTTTTTATTTATCTTTACTTTTTTTACAGGCAATAAAAAAGCAAGGTGATTTACCTTGCTTTCATATGGTGGGGATAGAGAGACTCGAACTCTCACGCCCAGAGGGCGCTGCGACCTGAACACAGTGCGTCTACCAATTCCGCCATATCCCCGTCAGGACCAACTAAGTGGCTGGATTTTTTTACAATAAAAAAGCAAGGTAGCATACCTTGCCTTAATATGATGGTGGGGACGGAGAGACTCGAACTCTCACACCTTGCGGCGCTGGAACCTAAATCCAGTGCGTCTACCAATTTCGCCACGTCCCCATCAGGGTACCAACTTAATGTTGGATTTTTAAAGCTTGGCAGAGGATCAAGGATTCGAACCTTGACGAACGGTTTTGGAGACCGTCATGCTACCATTACACCAATCCTCTATAACCTAATTATCAAACCATGTTGATATTTAAGTGGTGGGGACGGAGAGACTCGAACTCTCACACCTTGCGGCGCTGGAACCTAAATCCAGTGCGTCTACCAATTTCGCCACGTCCCCAATGGCTGTGTATATTATAGAGATCGATTCCTCATGACAAGACCTTTTTATGAAAAATCCACTTGTTTGTTTAAATAAAAAACAAAAAACGTTTTTCTGTATTTTTCTTAAACAATTTCAGTAAGTAAGGCCTGTTTTATGGTGTAAATATCAGTAAATCGCTGTTCTTTTTGCTTCGCTATCATTCCACGCAAATAGCGTTCAAACGGCAAAAAATGTTGTGGCAGTTCAATCGTTAACTGCTGACAATGTAAATAAGCCCAGTCCCGGTAATTTTTTGCCCTTAAACGCTGCCCGCTGAGCCATTCATAAAGAATAATGCCGAGAGCATAAATATCAGTTTGTACGGTTTTATCGGCACCCTGAAAAAGTTCGGGTGCCATATAGCGCGGTGTGGCAGTCAGACTTTTCAGGGGGTGGACTGCATTGATTTTCTGTACCTGCTCAAAATCGATTAAACATGCACGTTTTTGATATTCAACCAAGTGCTCGCATTTTAAATCGCCATGAATCCAGCCGAGCTGATGTAATTGCTCCACGGCATCCAGCAGCTTTATGAAAGTCTGTTTGATCTGTTGCAGCGACATCCCGGCACAATCATCCAGCAATAAGTCTGCATCGCTTAGAATCAGTGCCGCACTGCCCGACACGTTTGATTCAGCCAGGTTTTTAAAATGAGAAATGATTTGAAACGGCAATAAAAAATCAGGCATGCTGCTGGAAGAACTGGCTTGAGCTGAAAATTGCTGATAAAAAACCAGTTCATTCCAGAACCCGGCTTCAACGCCTGGATGGCTATTCAAGCTTTGCTTTTTTAGCCAATAGCATTGCTGCTGATATTCAAAGGTATATAAACAACGCCCAAAAGTTAAACTTTTGGGCTTGATCTTTAACCTTAAATGGATGTTAGAAAAATCCACATCTTTAAACTGCAATAAATTCTGCGGTTTTTTTCTCTGGATCATGCTGATAACTTAAAAGCTCTAAACAGTGCTGGATGGTTTTGCCTACACGGGCATGAGTTTCAATCGAGGATATTTTCGGCCAGGTTGCCCGCTCACCTTCTCTTTGCAATAACTTGAACAAATATGGCCGTGGATTCTGAAACATATAGGTATAATGGCGTAAGCTATAATCCCCGACAATATTCAAATCGCCATAATAACCTTGATCAATCACTCCATAGCCATGATCGAGCAAACGGCGTACAGGCGGAAACATGCCGACCCGACCACGAGCAAAATCCATGATTCCTTTGGTAATGACTTTGCCCTGACGACGAACAATCCGCTCTGGCCAACTCATCATATCTTGACGGTAGCGCTCTACATCACTTTGCATGAATGGCACAATATGTGGATTCACCTGACTGGCAATGGTGTAATTTAAATTATACAGTCGCGCCATTTTTTCCTGCGGGAAATCACTTCTTACACTGCCGTCTACCCAACGGGTATTGGACATATAAGGGGTCAATTTACCATCGTAACGCTTGCTGGTAAGTTTAACCGGTGGAAACAGGATAGGCACAGCACAGGAGGCCAACACCGCACTCCAGACCAGTAAATCTGGCGAAGTATAAGTATTCATAATACGTGCCTGTTGTGAGGTATCATAAGGTGCTACAGCGACATTAATATGTAAGCCGGAAGTTTTAAAGGCTTCTTCAAAAGTTACATCACCCAAATTTTCAATCAGGAATTTTTTCAGATATTTGACATCTGCAAAACCGCCATTACCTTTTAAAATGTCGCCAAGTTTTCGAAAATGAAAAGCTTCCGTAAAAAAGTTTTCACCGTTTAAAAGACTGGTAATATCTGAAGGTTTTGAGGTACCCAGCATGGTGGTCATGATTGCCCCGGCACTCGAACCGGATAACACCTTAGGCATTAAATCCTGTTCCAGCAGTGCTTTACATACACCAGTATGAAACAGTCCTAAAGTTGCCCCACCAGAAAACATGATTGCAGGCTGCCCATAAGCCTTTTTACACTGCTGAAAGAACTCTATTTTTTTTTCCATAGACAAGCAAATACAGCTGCTCGAAGCAATGTAAGCCAGACTTTCACTGACTTCTTCCACATAATCTTCAATGATTTTTTTAGTCCCCACATAAGTGGCATTAAAAAGCATGGGATGTGCAATATTCGCGATATCGTAGCTTAGCCCTTCACGTAATATATACATGAGATCGTGAGTACGTTTTTGAAAACGGTAGCGTTTTAACCTGTTTAATCGCTCAGAAATAATTTCAGCATCAAAATAAGGTGAACAGTTATCCAATTTCCACTCTTGAGCACCGGATTCTTCATCTATTTTTAGGGCGATGCTCTTCCATTCTTCATAAGTTTCAGCCGAAGCAAGCTGACTTTTTAATTTTTTTATACGATACGCTTGATGTGGATTAATATTTGTCGCGAAATTATTAAATAACATATTTATCCCTCAAACACTTTCATTATTATTTCCTGTCCCGGATCGGGTATCAAACATCATATTCGCACAATCCACAAATGATGAATCAATCATGATACCCCCTATTCAATTGGCAAACTATGACTATTTGATATACAGTTCCCATATAAAATGACCTTTTTTCACTTTATCCGTATAAGCTGAACCATCATGGCAACAATTGACTTACCTGACAATATCTTACAAGTTCTTTCTACTGTACTCCAACAGCTACAGCAAAACCTCCCTGACCTGAAACAAGAAACCAACTTTGAAGCTTCGGCTTATAAGTGGCAAAATCACCAATTAAAGGCCATTCAGCAGCCCAAAAAAATCTATTTGGACGATTTAAAGGGTATAGAAAAACAAAAAGAAAAAGTAATTCAAAATACCCGGCAATTTTTAAAAGGCTTGCCTGCCAACGATGTGCTGCTGACTGGCTCACGCGGTACAGGAAAATCATCCATTGTACGTGCACTGTTAACCGAGTATGAATCTGAAGGTCTGCGTTTAATTGAAATTGAACGTGATGATTTGGCCGATCTCCCGATGATTCAGAAATTGATTGAAAATCGCCCGGAAAAATTTATTGTTTACTGTGATGACCTGGCTTTTAACGCAGAAGATGAAAACTATCGCAGTTTAAAAAGTGTCCTGGATGGTTCATTACAATCTGGTTCAAGCAATTTTATTATTTATGCCACCAGCAACCGCCGTCATTTATTGCCTGAATTTATGCATGAAAACACACCCGTAACACGTATGGATGTACCGCAATATACGGAGCTGCACCCGCAAGAAGCTATTGAAGAAAAAATTTCACTGTCTGACCGTTTCGGCATGTGGCTGTCTTTTTATCCCATGGATCAAAATTTGTACTTGGAGATCGTGCAGCATTATTTAGCCAAAGCCGGTATGTCCATGACAGATGACGTACGCGCCGAAGCCTTAAGATGGTGCCAGGCACGTGGACAGCGTTCAGGGCGTGCAGCGTATCAGTTTTCGAAACACTGGATTGGGTCGCAGCAGTTAAAAGCCCTTTAAAAACAAAGTGATTAATAGACTTCTTGCATAAATCATTTTAGAAACCAAAAATTGTTCTTACAGCTGAAATTGAAAACAGATTTTAGTCGATATTTGATTCATGAGTGTGGCATGGATGCCACACGTTTCCCATCCCTTGCGCTGCATTTTAAAGCAGTGCTTAAAACTGGCTCATGAAGTCGTGTATGTGAAACAAAAGGTTTTTCTTGCGGACTCAAAATACATTTTGAGATCCTCATTTTGACCTTTCAAAAGTAGAGAGATTGCCTACGAAAAGGTAAAAAAATTAAATCAATCAAGTGAGGCTATGCTGATTTAAAAAATCTAATAACGATATCCCTAGACGGGCTTTCAGAGGTTTCTCAAAAAACTTTGGCGCTGTTCCTGACGATAAAAAAGTTTAAGCGGCCCGCATGGACGTGCTGAATTACCGTAATAGTCCAGAAAATCAAGAGAAGGCTGCCGCTGCGCAAAGTTTCAAGCAAAAATGGACAGCGGCCAAGACACATCGCAAGTATTTGGAATTACAAGACCAATTTAATCAGTTTATTAAGAAAAACAGTTCAAAGTCATCCTGACCAATTTTATGCTTCAGACTTGAGTTGCCGTTTATGCTCAAACATTCTTCTATCTGCTTCAGCAGCTGCTTTAAACAGTCCTTGAGCAGGATGACGCATGGCCACACCAATCGCCGCAGCAATTTTTTCCTGCTTGAAGGCTTGCATAAGGCGACTCAAGAGTACTTCTGCTCCTGCCTCATCATTTTCTACACTTAAAATCACAAATTCATCACCACCTAAACGGGCCACAATATCATTACTGCGTGCGGTATTCCTGAGCACATTCGCCGTTTGCTGGATCAGCTCATCGCCCCGATCATGCCCCAAACTATCATTTACTTTTTTAAGATCATTCAAGTCAATAAAAAAAACGGCTGCCGGATGTCCATAACGCTTACAGCGTTCTTCCTCTGTAGTAACCAATTTTTCCCAGGCCCGGCGGTTGTATAAGCCCGTCAATCCATCTCTTAGAGCTTCAGCTTCTAAACGCTCATGCTGACGGATTTGTTCACTTTGGCGCAGTTCAGCTTGAAGGATATTACTTAATAAATTACCGAATAATTCGACTAATTCTACCTCCTGCATAATTGCATCAGATTTGATTTGCGGATCAATGGCACAAAGGGTACCGAACAAGCTGCCGTCTTCATGGATTAGCGGTTGACCGATATAAGACTTAATACTGACTTGCTGGTTAATCGGTGCAGTTGCATATAATGGAATGTCTTCTGAACGCGGAGCAATTTTAGGACCTTTACCGGCAATCATGTGAAAGCAAAATGAATCCGCCCACTGAAATACCTGTCCGGGCTGAACATCATAACCATGGTCTTCGCTTTGCAGCACAATCCAGTCTTTACCTTCTACCCGGGTAATCATCCACAAGTTAAATCCGAAGCGTGAATGGAGAAACTTTAAAACCGCTTGCCCCGCCTCTTGAAAACTTCTGAAATTTATATGGTCCATATGAACAAACCTATGATGATGATCATAAAATAAATATTTTTTTGATTTACTTTAAAATATATTTTAATTGAGCAAAACCATTCTAAATATAAACGCGCATATATCAAATTATATTTTGCTGCAACCGCTTCAGCTGATTATTAAAAAAGAGACGCTAAGCCACTACTGTCCCACAGTTTACTTTAAATAAAAAAAACCTGAGTCTAAATAGTTAAAATATGAGTGCAAACAAACACTTTAACTATAAAGGACTCAGGTTTTGTCACATC
>NZ_JBNCAT010000052.1:0-11877 GCF_049808495.1 Acinetobacter sp. G11 | reverse complement strand
CAGACATAGTGATCAGCATCTCGATTCATATCCAGTCCATGATGTTGATGCGCATCATAGACCAGACATTTTTATTGGTGAGAATACAGACACTTTAAATGGTTTCTAACAATTTAATTTCGTATAATGTATATTATGTTAAATAAATAACACCTGCTAATTTGTTCATTATTTCTGATATAGATTAAATCAGGTTATATTATCTGTCAAATTAGTAATGCACTTTTATGTTTGCTTCAGTTAAATAGGTTTTCTTTAAGGTCTTATTCTATAAAAAGAAAGGTCTACATTTTAAGACACTAAATCAAATGGCAGAAGATTTTTACAAGTCGGCTGACTAGAATCTCACAAGTGAATGTCTCCTGCTATTTCAGCACACATCAATGTTAATTATGTTTAAATTTCAACCCTCCCATTTTTCAACTAGCTCAGGTTATAATGATGGCCTCCAAAAATATGGTTTATCTATTATGAATGCCTCCAATGACCCTCTACACGGCAAAAAACTTGCTGACATTTTGGATGAGTTATTGGATTACTATGGTGGCTTTGAAGGCTTAAGTCGTAAAATTGAAATTAGATGTTTTTGTATAGATCCAAGTGTTAAGTCATCATTACGGTTTTTACGTACCACACCATGGGCACGTGAAAAAGTTGAAAGCTTATATTTGTATGTCTTACGTCAAAAAGCCAAACAAAAATCGTAGCTATCAAAACTCAGCATAATATTTTATACCAAACAGTAAACTAAACTTATTGAATAGCCAATGATTTTGTAGACACCTTTTAATTAGTGGTGGACTGCCACCACTCTCCTGGCAAAATTTAGTCTATATCCCTATGGTTTATTTAAAAACTTATTTTCTATCTTTACTAGGCTGTATGATCAAAATCATACTGGCACTCAACACTGTAAATTTGAGAATGAATCTGTACGTACAGACTCATTCCCTATCTATAAAGATATTAGAAATAGCTACATAGAGTTTATTTCTAGCTTATTCAAATTAGGCTTTACTATGGATGAACAATAATTTTTACAGCCGATTCATTATTATGAATCAACGTTTCAAAGCCTTTAGAAACAAGATCATCTAATGCAATACGTTGGGTAATAAAAGGTTCTAGATTAATCTTACCTTGCTCGACTAAACGGATAGTTTCCTGATGATCATTTACATAAGCAATCGTGCCACGAATATCTAGCTCTTTCATCACCACACTATGCACATTAATTGTGGCAGGATGGCTCCAAATAGAAACGATAACGACTACACCAGTTGGTTTCATTGCTGCAACGAGTGTATCCATGACTTTATTGACACTACTACATTCAAAAGCGACATCTACACCGCGGTCTTCTGTAATTTTCATTACCTCAGCAACTACATCAACCTTAGATGGGTCTAGTACATAATCGGCAACACCCGCTTCTATCGCTTTTTCTTTACGTTTTGCACTCAGTTCAGTAATGATGACCGTGAGACCTTTAGCCTTTAAAATAGCAGATAAAAGTAAGCCTATTGGGCCTGCTCCACCAACCAGTGCGATATCGCCAGCTTTTGCGCCACTTCTGACATAGGCATGATGACCGACAGATAAAGGTTCTATCAACGCTGCTTGGTCTAAAGGAATATCATTTGAAATAGGATGTACCCAACGCCGCTGAACTGCAATTTTTTCAGAAAGACCACCACCGCGTCCGCCTAAACCAATAAAGTTCATATTTTTTGATAAATGATACTTATCATTGGGGCCAGTCGGGACATCATCCGCAATAATATAGGGTTCAACTACGACATGTTGTCCAATTTGGATATCGTCTACACCCTCACCAACTGCATAAACTACGCCTGAAAATTCATGTCCCATTGTTACAGGTGCAGATTCTCCCGAAATTGGATGTGGATGACCACAAGGTGGAATAAAAATAGGGCCTTCCATGAATTCATGTAAATCTGTACCGCAAATACCGCACCATGCAACTTGAATTCCAACTGTGCCTGGAAGTACTTTCGGTTCAGGGATATCTTCAATTCGAATATCCCCTCGATCATAAAAACGAGCTGCTTTCATTGTGTATTCCTTATGTTGATATTAACGGTAAACCATTCCACCATCTGTCAAAATAGACTGACCTGTAATATAGTTTGCATCCTCGCTGGCTAAAAATGCAACTAATGCAGCCACGTCATCTGGTGTTTCAGCACGTCCTAAAGCAATACCATCTACATATTTTTTATACGTTTGACCAATTGGTGCACCTGTAATTTCAGAGAACCGCTGATCTATTTCGACCCACATGTCTGTACCAACAACACCCGGACAATAACTATTTACAGTAATTTCAACACTGGCATATTCTTTAGCCGCAGCTTGCGTCAATGCACGAACTGCAAATTTAGTTGCCGAATAAACACCGAGTAAAGCAAAGCCTTCATGACCTGCTATTGAGCATGCATTAATAATTTTTCCAGCCTGTTGGCGTTGTTTAAATTTATTTGCTGCGGCTTGAATCCCCCAAAGTACACCACCGACATTGATGTTCATAATTTGGTTAAATTCACTCGGCGTTACTTCTGCCAAAGCTTTGACTTGTGCAATACCTGCATTATTAATCATGATATCAAAACCATTAAGTGTCGATTCTGCATGATTAATAGCGTCACTGATTTGTATTGGATCTGAAATATCCGCAATAAATGTGGTGGCTTTTACGCCAAAGGCTTCAACCTCTTTTTGAACAGTATTTAACTTTTCTTGATGAAGATCGACCAAGGCAATATGAACACCTTCTTGTGCTAAACGTAAGGCAATACCACGTCCAATGCCTTGTGCCGCACCCGTAATTAAAGCAACTTTGTTGTTTAAACCTCTAGGCATGTTGCGACTCCTTAAATATGGATTGCACGTTGCATCGCCGACAAGACCGACTCATGCATCGCCTCAGACAAAGTAGGATGAGGGAAAATGACCTGCGCTAAGCTTTCATCTGTAGCTTCTAGGTATTTCGCGATGGCAAAACCTTGAATGTGTTCGGTGACTTCATGTCCAACCATGTGAGCACCCAACAATTCACCCGTTTCCTGACTAAAAATGGTTTTAATAAATCCTGCGCTATCGCCCAAAGCCAATGCTTTACCATTCGCTTGTAAAGGAAACTTACCCACATTGATATTCAAGCCCGTAGCTTTCGCTTTCTGTTCTGTCAAACCAATACTGGCCACTTGTGGATGGGTAAAGATACAGCCCGGAATTTGTGTACGATCTAAAGCATGTACATGACTTAGGCCTGCAATTTTCTCCACACAAAGAATGGCTTCATGACTGGCTTTGTGTGCCAAACACGGTGCACCTGCGACATCACCAATTGCATAAATGCCCACTACATTGGTTTTACACCATGAGTCGACTTTAATAAAACCATTCTCAAATTCAACTCCCAAAGCTTCTAGGCCAAGATTTTCAGCATTCGGTTTCACGCCAATAGCTGAAAGCACCTTTTCAACAGTAATGATTTGCACACCTGTGGCAGTTTCAATATGACAATGTACTTGAGCCTGATTAGTTTCTATTTTTTTTACAGTCGCTTCGGTTAAAACCTGCATACCCTGCTGTTCAAATTGCTTTTGTACATACTTCGCAACTTCAATGTCTTCGCTAGGGAGAATCTGCTTTGCAATATCAACCAAGGTAACTTGGCAGCCTAAGTCTTGGTATAGGCTTGCAAACTCACTGCCTATAGCCCCCGAACCAATGACCAGTAAAGATTTTGGTAATTGTTCCGGAACTAAAGCCTCTTTATAACTCCAGACCTGATGGCCATCTACAGGAATATGAGGCAAATTGGCCGCACGTGCACCTGTTGCGACAATAATATGCGGTGCAGAAATCTGCTGTTTTTGACCATTCGCATCTGTAAGCTCTAATTGCTCTTTGGCAATAAACTGGGCTGCCGCGTTAAAAACAGTGATTTGATTTTTTTTCAATAATTGACCGATACCTTGCACGAGTTGCTCAGAAACCTGTCTGCTATGATGGACCAGTTTTTGAATGTCAAAATCAATCGCGTTAAGAGTAAAGCCAAACTGCCCTGCATGTTTGAACTGCTGTGCAAGCGCAGCCCCGCTCAATAATGCCTTGGTTGGAATGCATCCCCAATTAAGACACACTCCGCCTAAGTGTTGTTTTTCAACGATTGCAGTTTTTAATCCCAGTTGCGCTGCGCGAATCGCAGCGACATATCCTCCAGGACCAGCACCAATAACCACAAGATCAAATTGTGTATCTGACATGACTATTCCTCCTACACCAAAATTAATGCAGGATTTTCGACAAACTGCTTAAATGCCGATAAGAATTGAGCACCCAACGCACCATCAATGACACGATGATCACAAGACAATGTTGCGGTCACCATTTCACGAACAACAATCTCATCATTTTCAACGACAGCACGTTTCTCTGCTGCACCTAAGGCTAGAATTGCACCTTGAGGCGGGTTAATAATGGCATCAAACTGTTGAATACCAAGCATGCCCAAATTGGAAATACTGAAACTGCCCCCTTGAAACTCATCAGGTGCCAATTTTCCAGTTTTGGCACGTGTCGCCAGATCACGCATATTATTGGAAATTTGCGCCAAAGATTTACGGTTCGCTGCTTTAATAATTGGCGTGATCAGTCCATTTTCGATGGCTACAGCAACCGAAATATCAGCCTGTTCAAACTGTAAAATCTGCTGATTCTCTTCATCAAACTGAACATTAACTTGTGGAACTTTAATCAGTGCAGCAGCAGCAGCTTTAATCAGCATATCGTTAATGGACAGTTTGACTTGCGGTACAGTACTGTTAATTTGCTGACGCAAAGCCTGAACCGACTCAACATTTAAGTCTATCGTTAAGCGAAAATGTGGTGCATTGCGTTTTGCCGCTTGTAGCCGTGCAGCGATTGCTTTACGCATACCATTCATAGCTACGGTGGTGAATTTTGCAGACTCTGTTGGATGCGCATACTCAGTATGTTGAGCTTGTACAGGATTTTCCCGTTGATATACAGCTTCAACATCTTCCTTACAGACTCGTCCACGTGAACCTGATGCACGACAATCATGCAAATTAATGCCCCATTGTTTTGCCAAACGGCGGGCAACAGGTGTCGCTAGAACATAACTGTCATCTGCTTTAGATTTCGCGGCTTTCGTGCTGGCTTGATGACGTACATCTGGCCAAGAACCACCAGCAGCTTGAACTGCGGCCTGAATATCTTGAACACTGATACGGCCTTCACGTCCAGAACCCGTAATCTGAGCCAAGTTTACATTATGCTTTTCAGCCAATTTCAAGGCATGTGGCGTTGCAAAAATATCATCGCTTTGTTGGTAGCCTTGTAACTCATCAGGAATAGAATATCCGCCCTGAGTCACCGCTTTTGATCCATTACCAACACTGTTCTGTTTAGGAGCAGCTTGTACTTTGGTTTCAACTTGAGCCACATCGACTTTTTCAGGAACCGCTGCTACCGCTTTATTTTCAGTTACAGCAGGTGTTCCACCTAAGGACTGTGCAAATGCTTCAACTTCTGCATCGGAAACTTGGGCGTCTGCACAAATTGCAATGACTCCTCCTACGATAAGGGTATCACCATCTTTAGCAATAATTTTTCGTAGCAAGCCATCGAAAGGCGCTTCTAGAACATTGACGATTTTTGTGGTTTCAATTTCACAAATTTCCTGTCCTTTACTAAATTGCGTACCTTCCTGAATCAGCCATTGGGCAATCGTGCCCTCTTCCATGGACAAACCCCATTTTGGGATTTCTAAAGTTTTAATTTCGCTCATCCTAAGCCTCCAACGTCTTGCGTACAGCCTGTTCGATGCGTTCTACACTTGGTAGCCATTCTTTTTCTAATACTGGTGAAAATGGTACGGGTGAATGTGGTGGAGTGACTAACTCGATTGGTGCTTTAAGATAATGAAAGCCTTTCTGTGCAATAAGCGCAGCCACATCATGTCCGAAACCACAACGTGCTGCTGATTCATCTACAATCACCACACGACCTGTTGAAGCTACTGACTCTAAAATGCCATCTTCGTCTAATGGTGAAATGGTTCTAGGGTCAACCACTTCAACCGAAATGCCTTCTTTTGCGAGCTTATCAGCGACTTCATTGGCACGATGCACCATCAAACTTAAGGCTATAATGGTGATATCTGTGCCTTCACGGGTGTAATTTGCGACACCAAAAGGAATAGTGTAGGACTCATCTGGCACTTCGCCCTTAATGTCGTACAACAACTTGTGTTCACAAAAGACTACTGGGTCGTCATCTCGAATGGCTTGAATCAACAACCCTTTTACATCATAGGCACTTGAAGGCACCACCACTTTTAAACCAGGCACTGAGGCAAACACGTTATATGGCGACTGAGAATGCTGCGCTGCTGCGGAAAAACCTGCACCAATCATGCCACGTACAACGAGTGGCGCTTTGGCTTTGCCGCCAAACATGTAGCGAAACTTAGCTGCTTGGTTATACAGCATGTCATAACACACGCCGTAAAAATCCATAAACATTAAATCTGCCACAGGTCTTAAACCCGTTGCAGCAGCCCCTGCCGCCATACCAATAATCGCTGATTCTGTAATTGGCGTATCAATGACTCGTTCAGAACCAAATTCAGTCCATAAGCCTTTGGTTACACCAAGTACACCGCCAAAACCTTCCAGTTTATTGTCATCGGTATTTTTGCCTCCATGCCCACCACGAACATCTTCACCGACCACAATGACACTTGGGTCTCGGCGCATTTCTAATTCAATTGCTTCTTTAATCGCGTTTCGATAACTTTTATTTGGCATTTTTCTACTATTCCTTTAGTAAGAGACGTAAACATCAGTAAGTAACTGAGAGACTTCTGGGTACTTAGCTGCGCGTGCTTTTGCAACGGCATCGTCTACATTGGCTTTAGACTGGGCGTCAATCGCATCGAGTTTGGCTTCGTCAATTTTGCCTTTGACTTTTTCACGGAATATCTTCAATGGGTCTTTATGTTCTTTGACATAATCCAGTTCTTCTTTGGAACGAATAAGTCCCGGATCACCTTCAAAATGTCCATAAAAACGGTTGGTTACTGTTTCAATCACACTCGGACCTTCACCACGGCGGGCACGTTCAATGGCTTTTTGTGCAACTTCATACACAGCAAAAAAGTCTGTTCCATCTACTTTTTCAGCGGGTAAGCCAAAACCTGCTGCTCGGCCTGCAATGTCTTTACTGCCTACGGCATAATCATGTGCAGTACCTTCACCAAAACCGTTATTTTCAAAAACAAAAATCACAGGGAGCTTTAACACCACAGCCATATTCATTGCTTCAAAAGTTAAGCCCTGATTTGAACCACCATCACCGGTAAAAGATAGACCAATCCCACCATTTTTGAGTGTTTTAGCACTTAAAGCTGCCCCAATAGCCAAAGGTGGACCACCACCCACAATACCGTTTGCACCGAGCATGCCTTTATCTAAGTCCGCAATGTGCATTGAGCCGCCCTTACCACGACACAAACCATCATCTTTGCCAAAAATTTCTAGCATCATGGCGTGAATGTCACAGCCCTTTGCAATACAATGTCCGTGACCACGATGTGTTGAGGTAATGAAGTCCTTATCTGTTAAATTTTCACAGATCCCTACGGCAACAGCTTCCTCACCGCTATAAAGATGGATGAAACCTGGGATATCACCTGTATTGTTTTCATCGTGAAGTCGATCCTCAAATTCACGAATGTCGCGCATTCTTTTGTATGCTGCTAGCAATTGCTCTTCCGTTAATTGCATATATTTATTCCTTATTAACTACGCTTAAAAGAAAATCCCAAATTGAATAACTGGATTTTTAAATCGTATATTTATATAAGAATATTTTTATTTAATTTCATATTAGACTAAAAAAATATAATGCATAAAAATATAAGATAAACATTAAAAACAATGGTTTATAAAATTAAGAAATTTGTAAATTTTTTAATATTATTCAGCTATATACAAAAACAAACCTTTAACCAACCTTTGTTTTATATGATAAGTTTTTTGCCCTGTTTTAATATTATTAATGCATTTAAAGCAGCTTATTTAATATCAGGCTCAATATTAATTATTTTAAACGACGGAGTGTTTGAAATGGATTTAAATAACCCAGTATTAACTGGAAAGAAGCTACGTGGCGCTAAAAAAATGGCGCGTATTCCAATTAAAGTTGTTCCAACGGAAACGATACCGAAAAAGCCAGAATGGATCCGGACTAAAATTAGTCGACCTGAGGAAGTCCAAATCATTAAGGATTTATTAAGACAACAAAAACTACATACCGTTTGCGAAGAAGCAGCTTGTCCTAACTTGCCGCAATGTTTCGGTAGTGGAACAGCAACATTCATGATTATGGGAGATATCTGTACTCGACGCTGTCCATTCTGTGATGTCTCGCATGGCCGTCCTAATGCCTTAGATATTAACGAGCCACTGCATTTGGCTGAAACAGTGAAGAATCTAAACTTAAAGTATGTTGTGATTACTTCCGTTGACCGAGATGATTTAAAAGATGGCGGTGCACAGCATTTTGCAGATTGCATTCGAGAAATTCGTCAAACTAGTCCAGACACTTTGATTGAAGTTTTGGTTCCTGATTTTCGTGGTCGCGCAGATATTGCACTTAAAATTCTGAGCAAAAATCCACCTGATGTCTTTAATCACAATATTGAAACCGTGCCACGCCTGTATAAAGCCATGCGACCAGGCGCTGACTATCAGCATTCATTGAATTTACTTAAGAAATTTAAACACTACTGCCCTGATAGCCCAACGAAATGTGGTTTGATGGTGGGTTTAGGAGAGATTGAAGCTGAGGTTATTGCGTTATTAAATGATTTGAAAGATTATCAAATTGATTATGTCACAATCGGTCAATACTTACAGCCATCTAAATCTCATGCGCCAATTCATCGTTTTGTTACGTTGCAAGAGTTTAAGCATTATCAAACACATGGAGAGCGCTTAGCGTTTAAAAATATTTGGAGTGCGCCATTAGTACGATCAAGTTATTTTGCAGACCGTCAGTATCATGGTGAAGCTGTGCCTAACCCTTACATGAGCGAATGACTTTTCATCCTATTTACGTTTATTAACATTTCAGATGGAAATAGTCATTTTCAGCTCATAAGAACACTTTTAAAGTAGCTCAAGGACTGGTAAAGCCAAAAGATCTAATTTAACCAAGCAAAGAAAAAAGCATTTAAAATCGAAGCAAGAAGAAATGACGTAAATGACCATAAATTTTGAAGCTCATTTCTAAAGTTTAAAAATATTACAGTCTCATCATAAAGGAATATGATATGAACCTGTTCAATACCGCATCTGCAAAACAGCTGCAAACGACGCATTTAATTAATCAAACTACTGTACATGCTGCCCCTGTTTTAGCATTGCCTCAAGAAGATCAAACGTCTTTATTCCGCCGCTCTATTCAGCATAATTATGCTGACTTACTCAAAATAGCGGATGATTCAGATATGGCGATTGGTCTTACAGATCATCACGGGACTCTCTTATGGACATGGAGTAGTTCAGCCATGCTTTCTTCTGCTGAACAGGTACATTTTATTGAGGGCGGACATTGGTCTACACAGGCAGTTGGAACCAATGCGATTGGTATGACCTTGAACAGCCAAATTTCAAGTTGCGTCTATTCTCATGAAAACCAAATGGACAGTGTTCGTGATTGGGTTTGTTATGCCGCACCGATCTGGGATCCAGCATCAGGTCAATTTCATGGCATTATTAACCTTTCCACAAAATATAAAAAACATACGCCTTTAGGGCTGCTTGCAGTTGAACGCTGTGCAGATTTAATACAACGCGCCATAAAACTTGAACAGCAAAATTTTTTATACATTAAGGCACTAGGCTCGCCTTGGGTTCAATTTAATGGGCATACATTGAACTTGACTCACCGTCAAATTGAAATACTATGCATTTTAGCTTTGTATCCCCATGGCATTTGTTTAGAAGAGTTACACTATGCCCTTTATGGTGAGCGTAGTGTCAGCCTAAAAACCCTAAAGGCTGAGCTTTCACAACTTCGTAGCTTATTACCCCATTCAATTGAGGCTCGCATTTATAGGCTTAGCTGTGAAGTTCAATGTGATTTTTTACGTGCTGAACAATCATTAAATGCAAATCTTATATCCAGTACATTCTCGCTATATAAAGGTAGCTTTTTATCTAAATCAGAAAGCCCATTACTCAGCACATGGAGACATTGTTTTGATGCCCGTTTAAGCCAGTTGATCTATCAAATAAAGGATATCGATCAATTATTACGAATTATTGGGCAAACACATGATCGAATTGATGCAATACAACGCTTATTAGAACTCTTACCACAAGATAGCGCCCACCGTAATTATTTTTCAAACCTAATTTAAATATTATTTTTGGCTTCAACTCTAAAGTTTTATTGTGTAGAAGATTGAAAAGGAAGTATGACTTTCATACTTCCTTTAATAAAATTTAAAATTGAGAACTAACTACAGTGAAGTCTAGTAATTCACTTACCTAGCTTTGACACCCAGTTTGTCGCTGGATGGTGTACCCATGCCATTACTACAGCTTTAATAGTTAAAGCCACCAAATCTTCTAAGTCTAAGTTATGTAAGTGTGACTTACCATAAGCGCACGTCTATGCCGTGATGGTGACGATAAATATTTAAGAATGCTGACAAGCTTCATCCACCGTTGGTGATATAGAGGATCGGCATCCCCTTTCTTAAAGGGGTTTCAATGAGGTGTGAATAGCCCCCACTCTCCTAGACAAATTTCGTCTATTCTTTTTGCATAGGAGAGAACATTATGAGTGGACAACGATACACCCCAGAATTTAAAGATGAAGCTGTTAAATTGATTACCGAACGTGGATATTCTGTCACTGATGTAGCAGAACGTTTAGGCGTATCACAACACAGCATTTATAAATGGCTAAAGGCGCTACAGCCTTTACGTAACAACTCTGATGAACATGAACTACTCGAAGCAAAGAAAGAAATCCTACGTCTTAAAAGTCAGCTTAAACAGACTGAAGAGGAACGGGATATTCTAAAAAAGGCCGCAAGGTACTTTGCAAGCCTGCCCGAGTAAAGTACCAGTTTATCCTGGAATACAGCCATCAATTTAAGATTAAAACGATGTGTCGGGTCCTTAAGATCGCTCGTGCTGGTTACTATGCCTGGTTGCATGAACCCGAATCAGGCAGGACTATTGAAGATAAGCGGTTATTACAGCTCATCCGTTCTTCTTATGATGCCAGCTATGGCATCTATGGTTATCGTCGCATTACGCTAGATCTAAAAGAATTGGGTGAAAGCTGCGGGCCCAATCGTGTGCTGAAGATCATGAAGAACAATGGTATTGCCGCTGTTCGAGGATATAAGAAACATAAAAGCTATGGTCGTGGTCGTCCTCAGATTGTGCTACCTAACCATTTAAATCGAGAGTTTATTGTAAACACACCTGATACTTCTTGGGTGACTGATATAACTTACATTCGCACATGGCAAGGCTGGTTATATCTGGCTGTGGTTCTTGATTTATATTCGAGAAAAGTCATCGGTTGGTCAATGAAACCTACGCTTGCCAAGGATATCGTTTTGGATGCACTTCTTATGGCGGTATGGCGACGTAGGCCAAATGAACCTGTGATCATACACTCTGACTGAATAGCCACTAATTTTGTAGACACCTTTTAGTTAGATAAAATGGCTAATTAACGAGGTGCTTATGAGCAGTAAACGATATCCTGAAGAATTCAAAATTGAAGCAGTAA
>NZ_JBNCAT010000051.1:0-13284 GCF_049808495.1 Acinetobacter sp. G11 | reverse complement strand
TTTATTTGAAAGGAAACTTTTAAGGTCACTCTTTGTGCCTGATAAAAAATGGCGAAAACAAGAAGAACCTCAATTGAGGTTCTTCTTGTGATATTTGTGGGACAGCAGTGAGCTTTAAGCTCCTTTTCTGATGTCGCTCGCTTGAGCAGTTTAAGGTTTCATTGAGTTTTGAATAAATTGTGCAGCGGTGTCGTTATACCAGCTGCATTGATTGTTCAAAGTTTCAATCTCTTCAATAGCCAGTTTGCGCTCTGCTTCAGTTAATGTAATGCTTAATTTGTCCTTTTGTTCTTGAATGTACTGCGCTAGGCTGTATTCAACTCCTTTCAGATAACGCCCAGCACCATAGTAGTTCCCCTTATATTCTGCTGCGCCATAAGTTGCGTCTGCATCTGTACCGTCATCGGATTCTAAGTAGGCAATGGTGTCTTTATAGGTTTTCTTAAAGATATGCGTGTCATTTTGAGCAAAACGTGCCGCATAACCATCAAAAGCGAATTTTTCGTCACTCTTGTCACTGGTATAGAGATATAGATTTTCTTGATTATTGCTGTGAATACTATTTTGTAAGCAATATGCACCCGCAGGGAAAGTTAGATCTTTGATTGAATTATAATAAGCAAGGCGCTGTGCCGAAATATTTGAAATTGAATTATTTGCAATGTCCCATTGATCTCTGGACTCCAGTGTAGCCAAGGCATTTTTGCCGCTGAGGTCAATTTTTTTGAAATTTGTGGTAAATACAAGACCGGTTGAGCCAACAGGAGAATAAGGCTTATGTGTAAACACTAAATTGCTTAAAGATCCTGTCCCTATTAAATATCCATATTGGGAATTTTTTGGTCCTAACTCTTGATAAACACCATCTTGAGTAACAAATATGTCATTGTCTGGTGTAGGCGAGTCATCTTGAACATATACATTGCCCTGATCAAGAGTGATTATGTTATGAACAAATTCAATGGGTTCATTGACTGCATAGCCAGCTTCAATTTCAAAATAGTGCCATTGTTGAAAATCTTTATTTTCTTCGGCAGAGCCAGAATCTGTACCTTGATAAGTACTGTCTGAACCGCCGCCACCGCAGCCAACCAAAGTTAGTGCTGTTATAATTGATAAGCTCAGATATTTAAGCTTCATGATGAAACACCCCCGTTATTATTAATTAAAAATTTAAGTTTTTTGATAAAAGATAAAAAACGAAGTCGATGATTAATTATTCATCTAATAATGTAAATGACTTATTGTTACTTCAAGAAATATTAACAAAATCATTATTTTAAATTTAACTAAAGATTTAATTTAATTGATTAATAATAGTTTATAATCAAACTCGATTTAAAGTGCATTAAGCCACCAAAGTACACCGATCAAAACAGCCATATGCAGAATTTGTACAGGTGCAAAATAAAGTGCAAATTTTAAGCCTCCGCTGATGGCTGCATTAATGCATTTAGAAATGGCATGCGCAGCCAGACCTAACATCATTGCATAGAGTAAACTGCTATTTGTCGGTTCACCTTGAACAACCACAGCGGCCGCAGCGGCATGAATTTCAAACAGTGAAGCCAGGAGTGTACCTGCAATTAAACCGGAATCGCCCAGTAAAAGTTCCAAGCCATGCACGCCTGCCTGAATGACCGTGAGCGTTCCGGCAATAATCGCTGCTTCTTTTAAGCTAAACATGGCACTGTCGACAGGCTCTGTGTCTTCCACAGGTTCAGCTTTACGTAAAAGCCAGTAAGCGCAAAGTGCCAAAATGGTGAGGGCAATGAGCGAAGGCAAGATCAGCAGCTTTAGCCAGGTTAAGGAAACACCGCCTACCACAATAAATAAAAGCAGCAAAGTGGATATACATGACATTAGTGCTGCTCCGGCATTGGATCGAGCATCGGCCCCCTCATTACGTACCTGTATGCCTAAATGTGCAATCGTGGCCGTACTGGAAACAAATCCGGAAGCAATGGAAGAAAGCATGAGTGCTTTCTTGCTCGAAAGTAAACGTTTGGCCACGTGAGCCAATGCTTGCACCACAAGAATCAGGGTAAGCAGTTTTAAAATGATATGCGGATTAAGCACATTGCCCCATAAAGGCGTATCGGGGGTCAGCGGCAAGGCGATTAAGATCAGGGCCAGTAAAAATACGCCATCTTTAAGTTCTGTTCCGGTAATCCATTTTCCGGCAATCCCATGCATGGAATGTTTCATCATTAAAATGAAGGTCAGTACCACAGAGAGACTGGCAGCCAGCGTAATATTCCAGACACACAACGCACCAATGAAATAAGTCATGACAAAAGCCAGTTCGGTGGTGACTCCGGGGTCTTGCAGCTGGTTCTTCAGTGAAAAGATACCGATACCGCCCACAATCAGTGCGCCAATCACGCCAAAGATATCGCCAAAAGCAAAACACAAGGCACCCAATAAAGCGCAGATTGCAAATGAACGAACCCCGGCAAAACTATGCTGATTTTCACGCTGCTTGCTACGTTCGCGTTCCAGACCAATTAGCAAGCCACAGCCCAATGCTGCTGCCATAACCATCAGCAAGTCTTGAAATGATGTACTTTGAAGGGGCAGATTCAGCATATTATTCACAGGGAAAATCCAATTATTGGTTTATGCACAGTCAGCTGCTGAATTAAACAGCACATTCAGCATTATTGGCTATAAATATCCGAAAGTAAAAACATAATACAAATGAAAACAGGCTATAGTTTATTTTGCGGTAAACGCTCATATCGATCAGTTTAGAAAAAGATAGGGGGATATTTTTTTCTAAAACGGGCTGAAGAGAGATGACCTTGAGTTTGCTATAGTGTGTGAATGTTTTGGGGCATATAACAATGAAATTTAATTTTGAAATGGATACCTCCTGGTGTCTGGAACAATTACAAAAAGATGGACGTATTACCGAGCGCAACAAGCTGCTGATTCAAACCACACACCGTCAGCGTGAGCAACTGAAATGGCATCCGCTACAATGGATTGCACATTTTAATCTGGTCGATCAGGCACATCCACAATCGACCTTAACCTTAAACCGCTTGTGCCAGTGGATTGCAGACAAAGCCCAGATTCCTTTTTATATTATTGATCCCTTGAAAGCTGATGTTGGCGCTTTGACCAATATCATGTCGCAGGAATTTGCCCTGCGCAATAAAATTCTGGCCGTCGAAATTCAGCCGGATAAAGTCCTGATTGCTACCGATCAACCCTTTAAAACGGAATGGGTGGCCAATCTCGAACACACGATTGCCCCGAAAAAAATTCAGCGGGTACTGCTTAGTCCGGATCAGTTGCAGCGCTATCTGGTGGAATATTATCAGGTCAGCCGTGCCGTTAATTCGTCGCAAAAATCCAGTGCCTATGACCGGGATAACAAAGGTGTAGAAGCACTGCTGCAACTCGGAGATACCCAAAATCCGGATGCCAATGATCAGCACATTGTAAAGCTGGTGGACTGGGTATTGCAGTTCGCTTTTGAGCAAGGGGCGAGTGATATTCATCTTGAGCCGCGTAAAGATACCGGCAAGGTGCGTTTCCGAATTGATGGGGTGTTACATACCATTTATAAAATGCCCGCCAATACGCTGACTGCAGTGATCTCGCGGATTAAGATTCTGGGCCGCATGAATGTGGCGGAAAAACGCAAACCGCAAGATGGCCGTTTAAAAACCCGTACGCCTAAAGGGCAGGAAACCGAGCTGCGTCTATCTACCTTGCCGACGGCCTTTGGCGAAAAAATGGTGATGCGTATTTTTGATCCGGAAGTGTTGGTGCGCAGTTTTCAGCAGCTGGGTTTTGAAGGCGGATTACTGAATGACTGGCAGGCTTTAACTGCACACAGTCACGGCATTATTTTAGTCACCGGTCCGACAGGTTCAGGCAAGACCACCACGCTGTATTCGTCGCTGAAACAGCTGGCAACTGAAGAAGTCAATGTCTGTACCATCGAAGATCCGATCGAGATGCTGGAACCGAGCTTTAACCAGATGCAGGTGAATCTAGGGATTGATTTAGGTTTTGCCGATGGGGTGCGTGCGCTGATGCGTCAGGACCCGGACATCATTATGGTCGGCGAGATTCGTGATCAGGATACCGCCAATATGGCCATTCAGGCCGCATTAACCGGTCACCTGGTCTTATCCACCTTGCATACCAATGATGCACCCTCGAGTCTGACCCGACTGCATGATTTGGGAGTACAGCCCTTTTTAACATCAGCCACGATTTTAGGGGTGCTGGCACAGCGTCTGGTACGTAAGCTTTGCCCGCATTGCAAACAGGAAACCTTTATTAATGAAACGGAGTGGAAGCATTTAACCTTTGATTATGCATTGCAAATGCCAAACTTCGTGTTTAAGGCGGTGGGATGTGAGGCATGTCGCCAGACGGGCTATAAAGGGCGGGTTGGCATTTATGAATTTATGCCTTTAAGCCTTGCGACCAAACAGCTGATTGGTGCAGATGCAACTTTAAACCAGCTGCGTGATCAGGCGAAAAAAGAGGGAATAGAGCCGCTACGTATCGCGGGCGCACGCAAAGTGCTGGCTGGCATGACCACTTTGGAAGAAGTATTACGCGTTGTCCCACTGAATTGAAATATTGTTTAAAAATGAGCAAATCTTAAGATTCACCTCATCTTGATTTGTTTTAATCATGCTATCGAAATGAGCAACAACTTAACGAGGGTTTGAACATGAACATGATTTCTAAAGCAGCTTTAGTGACCGCTTTGGTCGGTACAACAACATTCGCCGTGGCAAATACGGCAGTCAATCAGGCTGCAATTGCACCACAAAAAACCACTACGGTTAAACAGGCTTTGACTTTAAAAGATGACAGCAAGGTACAGCTTAAAGGCTATGTGGTAAAAGCAGTCGGGGATGAAAAATACCAGTTCCGTGACAATACCGGCAGCATTACCGTCGATATTGACGATGAGTTATGGCAAGGTAAACCGGTAAATGCCAAAACTCCAGTAACAATCATTGGTGAAGTCGACATCGATTACAAACCGGCTAAACGCGTTGAAATTGATGTGGATGCGGTTCAATTCTGATCCGGTCTATTCAACGACACAGATCATCAGTTTGAGTTGCTATCTCTTGCAAATAGTGTCTCTTATGAAAACCACATGATTGGCTCATGTGGTTTTTTTAATGCAAACAGCTGTTTAAAGCGTGCTATTTTAAAATCACAAAATACAGAATACCTGAGAACCCGACATGCGAATCTTACTGGCAGAAGATGATGTATCCCAAGCAGAAAGCATCAAAACATGGCTGGAAATGGATGGCTACAATATCGACTGGGTGGAGCGCGGCGATCATGCCATTTTAGCGATTGAACAGCATCAGTATGACTGTATCCTGCTTGATCGCGGGCTACCCAAAGCCACTGGCGATGAAATTCTTAAAGCTTTGTGTGCGCATCATCAACAGATCCCTGTGATTTTTATCACCGCGCGGGACAGTATTCATGACCGTGTTGAAGGGCTGGATTTGGGGGCCAATGATTATCTGGTCAAACCGTTTAGTCTGGAGGAGCTTTCTGCGCGTGTCCGTTCGCAGTTGCGGCAACATCAAAGCAATGCCGGACAATATCTGCGCTATGCAAATTTAGTCCTCGATCCACAGGCCAAAACGCTGATTCAGGATGGAAAGACCATCAACCTAACTGCCAAAGAATTTCAGATTTTACATAAACTGATGCAAAAGCCGGAGCATGTGATTACCCGTGAACAGCTGGAAGAATCACTCTATGCCTGGGGTGATGAAATAGAAAGCAATGCCATAGAAGTGTTTATCTATCAATTGCGTAAAAAGATTGGCAGCCAGTATATTAAAACCATCCGTGGTTTGGGCTATCGCATGAGTCAGGGTTAGTATGTTAAAAGCCATTTCTCTACAAACCAGGTTAATCAAGACCTCATTATTCAGTTCCATGTTGGCCGGGGTTTTGGCCTTGCTGCTTTTTACGGGGATTTCCCTGTACCAGACTATGCAGCTGCAAGACCAGCTCATGGATGAAATTGCCGACATGCTGCTGATTCCGGATATAAGCACGAGTTCAGGGCAACAGGTGGATGAACTCAGTGATGAATTTGATATTCAATACCAGTTAAAAGATCAGCAACAGGTGTTGAGTGAATCGAATAATTTTCATTTGGACAACCCATCTTCTAAGCTCCCAAATCACGTATCTGAAGGCTACAGTTTTATTTGGCAAGATTGGCAATTATGGCGGATTTACACTACTGAAGATGCTGAGCTGAATATGTCGGTATGGGTCTTGCAGCCCATAGCTGAACGCTTTAAAGATCTGGCTCAAAATGTCATGGGCTATGGCCTGATTTTAATTGTGCTCTGGTTGATTCAATGGCTGATTTTACACTTCGCGGTAAAACGCCAGTTTAAAGTTATTCATCAATTGTCCAGAGAAATTTCAGCTAAAAGTGCGGATGATCTTGCCCCGATTCATCAGCAGGTGCCTGAATTAAAAGAATTGCAGCCGATGGTATGGCAGCTGAACCAGTTATTACAGCGGCTTGAATACTCTCTGGTGGCAGAACAGCGCTTTACTGCGGACGCCTCGCATGAATTGCGTTCACCCTTATCGGCCATCCAGATGCGATTGCAGGTACTGAAACGTAAATATCCGGAACTCGGCCAGGACTTGGCGAGTATTCAAAATGATGTCAACCGTGGCACACAGGTGTTAGAAAACTTGTTGTTGCTGGCACGGCTGGACCCGGCCCATATCGCTCAATTGCCCAAGTCTGAAATGGATGTGAGCAGGGTCATCAACGAGGTCATGCAAGCCTTGCAACCCTTTGCTGCCGAGAAAAATATTCAAATCGAGAAGCAGTTCGCGGAACATCTGGTGATTACTGGCAATGAAAAACTCATTTTCAGTTGCCTGCGCAATCTGCTGGACAATGCCATCCGTTATGCCGGGAAAAATGGTCGCGTGTTTATGAATATGCAGCAAAAGCAGCAACGGCTCAGCATTAGCATTGAAGATGATGGACAGGGGGTGACGGAAGAAGTCTTGCAACGACTGGGTGAGCGCTTTTATCGGGCATTGGGTACCAAAACCCAAGGTTCAGGACTGGGACTGTCCATCTGTAAAAAGATTATCGAATTACATGCGGGTGAAATTCATTTTTCCCGATCGGCACATGGCGGATTAAAAGTGGAGCTGCAATTTCCATTGCCTAGCTAGCATTAAAAAGCAGCATGTTTGCGCGCATACTGCTTGTTTCCACGTTTATTATTGTTGAGTGAATTATTTTTATTTGGTCAGGATCAGACGATTGTTACGGGTTAAACGTAGACGATATTCTTCTCCGGCATGCATAATCCGAATTTCTCGCCCCAGAGCAAACAGGTTGTTCGAGTGCAACATGGGAAGTGAGTGAGCATTGTCATGATTACGGGTAAATAGGCTAAATGGTGCGTTCATTCCGTCGATTCCGTGGTATGTATTGAATGTTTTAAATGATAATCATTATCGAATGGACCTGTCAATGGATGATTTAAGATTTTATAAAAAACTTAAATTTGCTTACACTCTGTAATATTTTCAGGCTGAGGAACAGGGAATGTTTAAACCCGTAATTGATGTTGCCATTGCAATTTTACTGCATCAAAACAACGTGCTGGTGGGCTGGCGTGAAGCGAAACAGCATCAGGGCAATAAACATGAATTTCCGGGAGGAAAAGTGGAAGAGGGCGAAACGCCCTTAGCGGCATGCCGCCGTGAAATTTATGAAGAAGTGGGCATTGGTCTGCATGACTGGCATGCCTTTGATGTGATTGTTCATGAATATGATGATGTAATTGTCAAGCTGCATTTATTTCATGCCATTGTACCGACTGCTTTATTGAATGAGATTCAACAGCCCTGGACCTGGTACAGCCGTGAAGAATTGTTGAATCTCAATTTCCCTCAAGCCAATCAAGCCATAATTCAGCGCCTGTATTGGCCCCATCAGATTAAAATCTCAGCGCAGCTGGATGACCTGGCGCAATTAAAACAGGATCAGTTGTTGTATTGGCGTGTCGGGGGAACTCAGCAGCAGCTCACGGAATTGGCTGAACTCAGTGTGGAGCATTTGGCGAAGTTAATTGTCAATGTCGATATTTTTCAGCAATTAAACTCGACTCAGCAGCAAGCCATTTCCGCCATTCATTTAAGACAGCCACAACTGATGGCATTAAAGCCGGGCGATTTACATTTGGGTAAACGTACCATTGCAGCATGTCATGATCTGGCCTCAATGCAACAGGCACAGCAGATCGGGTGTGATGCACTCCTGCTGAGTCCGGTATTGCCTACAGCCACCCATCCAGAGGCTGTGGCATTGGGATGGGAACAATTCAAGTGCTGGGTTTCACAGGTCGATCTACCTGTTTTTGCCTTGGGCGGCATGCAGCCGGGTGATCTTGCGGGCGCTCAAGAGCAGGGTGCCTATGGCATTGCAGGGATGCGCTTTTTATAAAAACGAAGAGCATGTATTTGAGGATATCAGTTCAACATATCCTCAGGTTTATAAGCCTTTCAGGGCTTTTTGCGCCTGTTGAATGGTTTTTTGATCTTTTTGCTGTTGTGCAGCTTTTAAAATGACCTGCCAAAGCTGTTTCTTCATGGGATTGGTTTGTGCATAACTAAGCCCGCGTTGCGCCAGAGCTTTGGCATTTGCCGGCTGATTCTTTTTTTGGGCAATTAATGCCAGATACAAGAAGGTTTCAGCGGATTGCGGCGCAAGGCGCTGTGCCTGCAATGCCGCAGCTTCTACTTCATTCCATTTTCCCTGCTTATAGGCGAGCTGGGTTTTTTGCATGAGCTTTTGAAATGCAGGCAGCTGGCGGCCATCTTCAAACTGCTGTTTGCTGTGTTGCTCAGGAACAATCACCTGCATTTTTTTACGCTGAATTTCTTCACGCTCATAAGGAGTGATGACCACCCCCGAAGGGGTTTTAATGTCCGGCTTTTCTGCCGGAGCTGGTTTCGGTGGCTGTTTGCTTTCGGGTGCAGGCAGGCTTTGACAGCCCACCAAGCCAATCAAGCTCAGGGCAATGAGCCTGTATTTATGCCGTTTAAATTGCCCGTTCATGCTTCACTGTCACCCTTAATTGTTATAACTACCACTTGAAATGACCTGATTCGTAGAATCCTCGTTCTGCGTTTCAGTCTCACTTTCACGAATATAGTTACCAATACTATCGTTTTGATCGACAGGTGCCTGATTGTTTTCAGTATCAGGATTGTAAGCAGGTTCTACCTGATAGTTCGGTAAACCGCAGGCAGTGGCCTGTCGTGGCATACTACTGCGAAGTAAGGGAATGTACATGGCACCTTCACAACCTTGCGCAGATAAATATCCACTAGAACGGTCAATCCATTGCCATTGCACATTTTCGGTCTGACGCAGGTTAACCGGTTTCTGACGCAACTGTTTCATGACATTAATCCAGACAGGAAGCGCACCTGAAGAACCGGTTAGGCCAGTCACCTTGTTATTATCCAGACCCAGCCAGACCACACTCAGATAATTACCTGAATAGCCTGCAAACCAGGAGTCACGGGTATCATTGGTGGTGCCCGATTTGCCTGCCAGTTTCAGGTCGGTAGGGAAAGCGCTATAAGCGGCACGTCCCGTACCCGAGCTCATGACTTGCTGTAAACCATAATTCAGAATATAGGCCGCAGAAGCATCGATGGTTTGTTGTGGCGTCAGGCCATAACGATCGAGCAGGCGTCCATTGGAATCAACCACCGAGCGAATGGACTTGATAGGATATTTGAAACCGCCAGTTGCAAAATTGCCGTAAATACTCATCACTTCCATCGGTGACATATCAATCGCCCCCAGAAAGATCGACGGATAGTTTGGAATATTGGCAGTCACGCCAAATTTTTTCAGGTGATTGCTAAAGGTCGAAATTCCAAATTCCTGACCTAAACGTACGGCAGCCAGGTTGTAGGAGTTCGCCAGCGCTTCGGACATAGGAACAATACCATGCTCGCCCCCACTGTAATTTCTAGGCGTCCAGTTTTTACCTTCGCTATAAATGTTCAGGGCACTGTCTTCAACCGGTGTAGCCCAGTTATAACGGCCAGATTCAATCGCACTTAAATAAATCACCGGTTTAAGCAAGGAGCCAACCTGACGTTTTGCGTCCAGTGCACGGTTAAATCCGGTAAAATCCTGAGTAGAACCTAAAGCTGCAACCAGTTCACCATTTTCAGGATGAGAGATCAAAACAGCGCCTTGCAAATCTTTTAAACGTTTGGGATTGGCATTGGCTAAACCGGAAACTGAAGCTTTAAATGCTTCCTGGACTTTGGTTTGGGCAATTGGATCCAGTGTGGTAAAGATTTTTAACCCTTGATTGGTCAGATCGCCTTCCTGATATTCGGTGCGTAGCTGTCGACGTACAATATCCATGAAATCTGGGAAGCGGGCAGGTCCCAAGGTGGGTTTTGCAATCACATTTAATGGTCGTGCAACTTCTTTTTCAAACTGCTCCTGAGTCAGATAGCCCATCACCAGCATATTGTTTAACACGATATCGCGGCGTTTTTTTGCGCCTTCCGGATTTTTCCACGGATTAAACAGGGAAGGCCCTTGCACCAGACCGACTAAATAAGCCTGCTGTGCAATATTCAGTTCGCGTAGCGGCAAGCCGAAATAAAACTGTGAAGCCAGACCATAGCCATTAATGGAATAATTGCCATTTTGCCCTAGGTTCACTTCATTTAAATACGCTTCCAGAATTTCATCTTTGTCATAATGAAGCTCGATCAGCATGGCCATGAGGGCTTCATTGACTTTACGTTTTAAGGTTCTTTCCGGACTTAAATAGAAATTCTTGACCAGCTGCTGGGTCAGGGTAGACCCGCCCTGACGTTTGCCACCGGTGATATTGCTGACTACAGCACGCGCTGTACCCCGTAACGATATACCATGATGATGATAAAAGTTACGGTCTTCCGTTGAGATCAGGGCTTCAATGAGTGGTTTTGGAACACTATTGAGCTTGATCAGCACACGGTCTTCATTGTGCTGTGGATAAATTCCGCCAATCAATAAAGGTTCTAAACGTGCAATGCCGGTAGAAGAAGGCTTGGTTGCACTGACTTCACCAATCTGATTATTGTTAAAGGTAACTTTTAAGACCTGCTCGGGTTCAACGCTGTCACCAAAGTCAAAGCCGCGGGTATGCACATACAGGGCATCACCGGAGCTTACATAACTGCCGGATTGAGTATAGCTGTCAGAACTTTTATAGCCCAGAAGTTTGAGTTCCTGAGTGAAGTCTGTCTGGTTGACCGGTGCATTGGTATAAATTTCCAAAGGACGGGCAAAAACCTTTGCCGGAATATCCCAGCGCTGTCCTTCAAATTTATTGCGTACAATATTGTCCATTCGGATTAAATAGACACTAAAAACCAAGAAGACGCCAATGACTAATATTGAAAAAATAAGGGCCAGTAAACCGATCCCGCGTTCAGACTTCATCAATGATTATAAGATCCAAATAAATTGTGCTAATCATGCGAAGCTTTTCATTTTTTTGCAATAATTAATCTGTGAATGAAGAGAAAATATACCAACAAGCTGTATAAAATATTTGTAATGAGTCTTTGATTTTATGAAGGATATTATTTCAAGTATGAAAACCGTATTTGCAAATAATATGTGCATATTAAAGCAAGTCAACTGTGTTAAGCATCTAAGTTGTTCCAATAAAAGAAATTTTGTAAATCGGGTGACTTTTACTATAAAATACCATGCTGATTTTAGTCGTGCCAGCATACCCAATCAAGTGATCTGCAAAGCGGAGAAAAATCCGGCTGAGTCATTGAATTCACTAGATTGTCAGTGCAATCTGAACTTAAAGTTTTTTAAAATGAACAGGGTTAATGCTATGATAGGCAGGAATCGTAGCGGAGCGATGACCCAGGTGCAAATTTCACATAAAACTTTTCGGAACATTGGATTAATAGGCCGTCCAGATAAATCCTCCGTCGTGGAAACTTTAAGTCTTATTCATGACCATCTTTTAAGTTTAGGTTTACATCCGGTTTTTGATTCGGAAACAGCCGCTTTAGTCCCTTATAGCAATACTCAAACGGTAAGCCGCAGTTTACTGGGTGAAGTGGTGGATCTGGTGATTGTAGTGGGCGGTGATGGCTCTTTGCTACATGCAGCACGTGCCCTGGTCAGACATAATACCCCTGTTATTGGGGTAAACCGTGGTCGTCTGGGTTTTTTAACCGATATCAAGCCGACCGAGGTTATTTTTAAGCTGGACCAGGTGCTCAAAGGCGAATTTCAGCTCGACCGCCGTTTCTTGCTGGAAATGGAAATCCGCTCCAAGGGCGAAAGCATTTATGATGCGATTGCCTTGAATGATGTGGTGCTGCATTCAGGAAAATCGGTGCATATGATTGACTTTGAACTGAATATTGATGGTCAATATGTCTATCGTCAGCATAGTGACGGTTTGATTGTTTCAACGCCTACCGGTTCTACGGCATATGCGCTTTCTGGTGGTGGACCGATTGTTCATCCGAGTATGGATGCCATCTCTTTGGTGCCGATGCACCCGCATACCTTGTCTTCACGCCCGATTGTGGTCGGTGGACATAGTGAAATTAAGATTATCATTCGTGAAAACCGTGTATTGCCGATGGTTAGTGCCGATGGTCAACACAGCGTTTCACTCAGTGTCGGGGATAGTTTGCATATCCGCAAACATCCATTTAAATTGAATCTCCTTCATCCACCTGGTTATGATTTCTATATTGCTTGTCGTACCAAGCTGGGCTGGAACCAAGATTTTGACTCTTTTCAACAGCAGGATTAAATGATGAATATTGAACAAATGCTGGCCGTACTCGATCCTGAAATTGTTGCGCGTTTAAAGACAGCAGTGGAAATTGGTAAATGGCCAAATGGCGTAGCGCTGACCACAGAGCAACGTCAAATCTGTATGCAGGCGGTGTATGCCTGGGAAATGAAAAACTTGCCTGAAACTGAGCGTAGTGGCTATATTGACCGCGGTACCAAAGAAGAAGATGAACACTGCGATTCCCATGATCCAAAGCAGGATGAAGAGTTTAAGCCGATTCGTTTTGTTTAAATATTTATTTGTACTTAGATTAGCATTTGAAGTGCAACACCATGTTGTTGCCATAATACCTGACTCGGACTTTTAAAGCCGAGTCTTTTTCTTGGGCGATGATTCAAACGTTGAGTGATTTCTG
>NZ_JBNCAT010000050.1:0-14056 GCF_049808495.1 Acinetobacter sp. G11 | reverse complement strand
TACGCTTGAACTGGCCGGGATCTTTGTACAGATCGGACTGTTGCCAAACACGGATTTCCTGAAAGCATCAAAAGTGGAACTCAGTAACCGTGGCGAGATCGTGATTAACGAGCGCAACGAAACCAGTGTGAAAGGCGTGTTTGCTGCCGGTGACTGTACTACGGTGCCGTACAAGCAGATCATTATTGCCACCGGTGAAGGTGCCAAAGCATCACTGTCTGCTTTTGATTATATTATCCGTTCGGGGCGGTAATCTGTATTCGGTATAATACGTCGCTTGATCAGGCTTATATCACAAGGTGATATAAGCCTTTTTTTTCACTCATTTTTTTATAAAAAATAATTACATTTAATTAACAATTCTAGCTCATTATTTATGCATTTTTTTAGCTATATTCAAAATACCCCTATTCAGGTGGGTGCCACAATTAGAAGGAAATGAAAATGAATAAATTGCTTATTGCTTTAGGTCTTGCTGCTAGCGTTGCCCTGGTGGGCTGTAACAAACAAGAAGCACCAGAAACAGGTGCAACCACTGGTGAACATCTTGAAAATGCAGCAGATCAGGCAGGTCATGACATTTCAAAAGCTGCTGATGAGGCTGCCGCAAAAACCGAGGCTGCGACTGAAGAAGCTACTGCTAAAATTGATGCTGCCGGCGAAGAAGCCGCTGCAAAAACTGAGGCTGCTGCCCAAAATGCTAAAGAAGCCGCTAAAGATGCCACTGTAGCGACTGCCAGTGCTGTAGAAGATGGAGCAGCCAATGTGAAAGAAAGAGCTCAACAATAATGTGAATCGTTGAAATAAAAAGGCTCCTTTTAAAGGGAGCTTTTTTATTGATTAATCATCCTTTTTTTATGACATTTCTTCGATGGTAATTGCAACAAATAATGCACATTTATATTTAACGTATTTTAAAACCTGAGCTGGCGGATCAGGTCGCAGTACAGCTTACTACCAATGATATTCTGGAAACGCATGCCCAGAATGAAATCTGCATTCACGAAAATACCAGAGCAAATCCCTTACAGGTAGCAGGTTCTTCGGCGCTTGCATTTTTTGTCTGGGCATTATTTTCCATGATTTCTATTTTAGTCAGTCCCGAACAATAACGCTCAATTGGGGTTATGACGATGGACATTGTTGGTGGGCTATATAAACGCTTTGTCCTTTTATTTTGCGGATAGCACTGGAATTAAGGAAAGTTTGTAGGTTGCCATTGGGAAATGATTGCCCTGAGCTTTGCAACCAGAACAGACTCATTATTTGACGTCAGCCCCATGCTACTTATTATTTTTACAAATATAGTTAATAAGATATTTAAAATTATAAATCCAATAATCTATTATTTTAAATTATATTATGCATGAATAATACATTAAAATATCCCGACTAATTTAGTTGTTTTTATTCCCCCATGTCTATTATTGCTACGAAATCTAATCGGTCTAATCCATCGGTTTGGGTTGCTCTTTTTCTTTTGCTCGTTGGCACACTAGGTGCCTATCAAGTTATTGGTCTTAATCAAGCCTTATTATTTCTGGTTGGCGGTGCCCTGGGCATGACCTTGTATCATGCATCCTTTGGTTTTACCTCAAGCTGGCGTGTTTTTATTCTGGAACGTCGTGGTCGTGGCTTACGTGCCCAAATGATCATGCTGGCGCTTGCCGTATTGCTGTTCTTTCCAGCCTTAGGTGCAGGCGAACTGTTTGGCAATCCCGTCAAAGGCAATGTCAATCCTGTTTCCATGTCTGTAATGATTGGCGCTTTTATCTTTGGTATAGGCATGCAACTGGGGGGCGGCTGTGCTTCAGGTACGCTTTATACCGTGGGTGGCGGTAGTGCGCGCATGATTGTGACCCTGATTTTCTTTTGCTTAGGCTCTTTAATTGCCACTGCGCATTTAGACTGGTGGTTTAACCTGCCGCATCTTGAACCCATTTCGATTGTATCGAGTTTAGGCATAATTCCTGCACTTATCGTCAGCTTTGTGCTGTTCGCTGCAATTGCTCTTGCAACCATCTTTTTTGAGAAGAAACGTCATGGTTCACTTGAAGTAGAACCCAAAGCTCAAACTCAAGGTCTTAAACGCTTCTTGGCTGGTCCATGGCCGCTTATTTGGGGCGGTATCATTCTGACCCTGCTTAACTTTGCCACCTTAGCTTTAGCCGGTCGTCCTTGGGGTGTGACTTCTGCACTTGCTGTCTGGGCGGCAAAAACAGCCAGTTTTGCCGGTGTAGACGTCGCCTCTTGGGCCTATTGGCAACAACCTGCCAATGCCAAAGCCTTGGCCAATTCATTGTGGTTCGATATTACCTCAATGATGAACTTCGGCATTATGCTTGGTGCATTATTGGCAGCAAGCCTTGCCGGTAAATTTGCGCCAAATCTCAACATTCCAAAACGCTCCCTCATTGCTGCTGTTGTGGGTGGTTTATTATTAGGCTACGGCGCACGTCTCGCCTATGGCTGTAATATCGGTGCTTACTTTAGCGGCATTGCTTCAGGCAGCTTGCATGGCTGGTTATGGCTGATCTTTGCTTTTATAGGTAACGCTCTTGGCGTGAAACTTCGTCCCATTTTCTTCCACGGTGAACGACCACAACCCGAAAAATTAACCGGTTGTTAAATCCAGATTTCAGCCTATAAAAAAGCCCATCAAATGATGGGCTTTTTTTATTTATGCTATTTTTAATTAATGCAGCGCCGCTTTTAAATTACAGCCAAAGCCCATAATTTCCTGAGCCTGACGGTATGAGGTATAACGGTTTAAAATAAAGTCATAAAACTGATCGGCATCGGCAAAATTTTTGCTTAAGTTTTCACCCTGCGCGTGGGGTAATTTCACCTGTCCAATAATATTCAGGTTTTGATGACCCAACTGGTACATCTCGGCGAAATAGCCATTCATCATTTGACAATATGCCTGTTTGACCGGTTTTAAAGAGGTACTGCTCACCGCATGCAGGTTCAAAGTCTGCAACTGGTTTACATCAAGCAGCGACTGGTCTGAAAAGGCAATATTGTTGCTTTTTTTAAAAGCCTGATAATCTTTAGATAGCTGCTGATTTAAGCTTTCAAAGCGCTGCTGCAAGCTTGCCGCATCCTGCATCTTATATTTTTGAGGATCAATCTGGATTTTTTGCTGCTCGGAAGATGAACATGCTGAAACTATTACGCTTGAAATTAAAGTCGCCAAAATGAACGGCTTCATTATAAATTGTCCTCATCACTAAATCTTGCACTAGTATGCCTGAAATCTTCAGCTAAATTGACTTTTCATTCATATAACGCCAGTACCGCTTCGGCACATACTGAATATGCAGTTTCATATTTTGCCGAACCTGAATATTGACACTGCGGAAATAATCTTTCCACAACTGGTCATACAGTAATTCCTGTTCGTCCAGTTCTACAGTAAATGCCTGACTATAGCCACTCGCCAGTGTGGCATCGACCTGATGAGCATTCATTTCGATTTGATGCACATTTTGCAAATCATAATAAATGCCGTATTTACGCTTTTCGTCATAAATCAGCCAGCGTTGATCCTGATAACGTGCCTTAAAATGCCGTTCAATCAGCGGCAATACATTAAAATCAGGCCGAACCAGACTTAAAAACAGACCATCCTGACATTTCTTGAAGCGCACAAAAGCTTCCATACGATGCTTTTCACGACCTACCTGCTTTGCCCATTGCGCTAAAGCCAGCACATCAGCATGCCCATAATTTTCATCGACCTTGTAGCGACTTTGAAAAACATAAAGGCAATAGTTAAACAGGTGCTGATGAGCGATTGGGTTTTCAGAGAGAAAAGTATAGTAAAAATTACGCTGACTCTGACCCGATGTTTTTTGCTTCAATCCTTGCCAGACCCGCTGGGCATGTTCTTCATTCGATGCCACCTGTATAAAATCATCAAACAGACCCTTTTGTGCATGCGGATTGCTCGTTACCTGCACCTGAAATTCTTTAAATTGAAAGGCACGAAACACGCAGCTCAACAGACCGGTCATGCTGCCATCAAAACAGTAAGTTGCCATTAAAAAGCAAAACCCAGTTGTGGCGATAACTGCTGCACATATTTGGACTGTCCCGACTGCAAAATCTGGCTCCGAATCTGGCCTGGCAACTGCTCCTTAATAAATTTTGGCGTATCGGCACAGCGGATAAAATGCTGCGCACGGTTATATGCAACGCCCATACGCTTCAGTTGATCGATGTGGATTTTGCCAAAGCGACGTGCCTGTACAATTTTTTTCGCTGAACGCACGCCAATACCCGGAACACGTAAAATCATGCGGTAATCTGCCCGGTTCAGATCGACAGGAAACTGTTCAGGATGCCTTAATGCCCATCCCAGCTTGGGATCAACATCCAGATCCAGATTGGGGTGTTTTTCATCGACCAGTTCTGTCGCCTCAAAGCCATAAAAACGCATCAGCCAGTCGCTTTGATAGAGCCGATTTTCTCTTAATAAGGGTGGTGCTGAACCAATCGCCGGCAAGGCTTTTTCCTGTTCATTAATTGGAATATAACCCGAGTAATACACCCGTTTCAGGTTAAATTCTTTGTAATGCCGGTCTGCCATTAAAATAATGTCTTGATCGCTTTCGCTATGTGCTCCCACCACCATTTGCGTGGTTTGCCCTGCAGGAACAAATGCAGGAACTGAGCGAATCATCTTGCGTTCATCTTTAAACTGGATTAAACGGTCACGCACAATACCCAAGTCTTTCTGTACTTCGGCATGTGTTTTCTCAGGAGCGAATTTTTGCAAGCCTGCTTCAGTCGGCATTTCTAAATTAATGCTCATCCGGTCGACATATAGCCCCGCTTCAGTAATGATTTCCGGTGATGCTCCAGGAATGGCCTTTAAATGAATATAACCGTTAAAATTTTCTTCCAGACGTAATTTTTTCACCACTTGCAGCATGCGCTCCATAGTGTAATCAGCCGACCTGAATATTCCCGAACTTAAAAACAAGCCTTCAATATAATTGCGGCGATAGAAGTTCATGGTCAAATCCACCACTTCCTGCACGGTAAAAGCCGCCCGTTTTACATCATTGGAACGACGTGACACGCAGTAAGCACAATCATAAATACAGACATTGGAAAACAGAATTTTAAGCAAAGATACACAGCGCCCATCTTCGGTATAGCTATGACAGATACCGGAACCGGTATTCCCCAGGCCTTTGTCCTTGTTTTTTCGGTTACTGCCACTTGAGGAACAGGAGACATCATATTTGGCAGCATCGGCTAAAATTTGCAGTTTTTCACGGATACGATCAGACATGTGTAATCAGCGCTAAAAAATGAATAGCTATTATAAAATTTTCAACTCAAGCAGCATGGACACTGATCTTTTATGCGACATAGTTTGACGCTTTATTTATCATTTCATTTTCATTTATTTTTAGTTGTAAAAAACTTTTTATTTCATAAAAAAATAACGAATATTATTTGCTTAATTTATAGGGCTTGGGCAAAGTGATGATATGCATAGGAGCCAAATATGACTTTATTAGAACAACTTGAGATTAAACATCCTATTTTCCTTGCACCGATGGCGGGTGTTTCTACTCCTCAATTGGCTGCGGAGGTTTCCAATCAAGGTGGTTTGGGTTCATTGGGTTTGGGTGCCAGTACCGTTGCGGCAGCGCGTCAACAAATTTTAGAAACGCAAGCCCTTACGCATAAACCCTTTCAGGTCAATTTCTTTTGCCATCAAAGTTCAGCACTTGACCCCACTATTGCCAAACAATGGATTGAATACCTAAGACCTCAATTCGAGAAGTATCATGCAACTCCGCCGACAGAATTAAAATGTATTTATCCCAGTTTTCTTGATAACGATGACTATTTAAACCTGGTTTTAGAAACTCGACCTCAGGCAGTAAGCTTTCATTTCGGCATTCCGCATGCACACCAGATTCAGGCCTTAAAACAGGCAGGTATCATGACGATGGTTTCAGCAACCAATCTGGCTGAAGCGCTGCAGATTGAAGCTGCCGGCATTGATGTCATTATTGCGCAAGGCATTGAAGCGGGTGGACACCGTGGCATTTTTAATGAAACATTTGACAGTGCCGTCAAAACTTCCGATCTGGTGCAATTGTTAAAACAGTACTGTAGCAAGCCTGTTGTGGCTGCTGGCGGGATTATGAATGGCACGCAGGCCCAACTGTTAATGCAGTTAGGCGCTGAAGCTGTCCAATTGGGCACTGCTTTCGTACAGTGCAAAAGCTCCAATGCCAACACAGCCTATCGGCAAGCCCTGTTTAGCAAACCGATTACCCAAATTACGGCCAGCATTTCGGGGCGGCCTGCTCGGGGTTTAATTAATCATTGGCATACCCAAATCGATCAGCCTGAACGTCCTCCAGTCGCCACCTACCCCTATTGCTATGACTTGGGGAAACAGTTGCATGCCGCAGCATCTGCACAAGGTGACCATGGTTTTGGAGCATTTTGGGCGGGAACCAATGTTGCCCAGATTCGGGAGATCGAAGCTGCAGATTTAATTAATCAACTGGTTCTGGAAATCAGTCAGGCCTAAGCTTACGGCTTAGACAGATTATAAAAAAACCTCTCATCTGAGAGGTTTTTTTATAATCATTCACTTAACGGGTAGCCCGGTGCCAGGCATCTTTGGCCGCATATTTGGCTTCTTCCCAACTGAGACGGGACTGATCCTTGGTATTTTCCCATTTGCTTCTCAATTCAGGTTCCACATGCTCAAATTCGACATTAGGGTCGTATTGGGAGCGACTGCCATATCCGACCTGATAAGCACTGCGGTAATCACGATCATAATCTAAATCGGCATAGGTATTGCGGGTTTCATGGAAATAAGGCCGTTCACGGTGCTGCTCGCGCCAATAGGCATCTTCCTCTTCCGGATTTGCTGTTTGCGCAATGTCGTTACCCGCGATGCCCCCAACAATCCCCCCGACAATGCCCCCAACCACTGCACCTGGAGGACCACCTACCATTCCTAGTGTAGCCCCTACAGCTGCGCCTCCCAAAGTTCCGGCACCAGTCGCAGCCAGATGATCGCCCGCTTCATTCATATCGGGTACACGATGACTTTCAGTCGCTGGCGAATTCAGGTCAGGACGTGCACTATCAAGTGTGGGTGGACTAGATTTCAATGAATCCTGATTGAATGCATCACCCTGTTCTGGAGACATTTCTGTTGAAGCAGGATTAATCTCTGAAACTGGTCTCTTGTTATTCACCATTTTCTTTCTCCTTCTGTCAGATCCATATCATCAAATTTTTTAGATAAACAGCTTTAATGAGCTTCAGAAGAATTTAGCATAAGGTAATTTTTGACCAGCTCTGTCTTATAAGTGTCCTGATTGGGTGATGAGATGTTGTCGCATGTAATTCTTTGAATATTGTTATACAAATTACGCAAAAAAGTCTCGATAAAGAGAAAACCACTACTCTTTTTTTCATGAAATTTTTTGAAATAAAGAGCAATGAGCCTATTTAAAATGAAGAAATAAAAAACAAATAAAAACTATTTGGTTTCAAGCAAGTTCACCTGCTCCACTTGTACATCACTCATAATTTCACCTTGAGCAAGAAGCTGGTTAAAATAGTCCTCTACGACATTAAACTGCTCGGCTGTGCTTTCCACCTTATACATATTTTGGCGGAATTCATTGCTTGAACGTAAACCTTTGGTGTACCAGGCAATATGTTTACGCGAAATACGGCAACCTGAGTATTCACCATAGAAGTCATACAGTTCAGATAAATGTCCCAATAACACATCTTTGACTTCAGCAATACTGGGTGCTGCAAGCTGTTCGCCTGTTTTTAAATAATGCGCAATTTCACGAAAAATCCAGGGGCGGCCCTGTGCGGCACGTCCAATCATCACAGCATCGGCACCCGTATAATCGAGCACATATTTGGCTTTTTCAGGGCTGTCGATATCGCCATTGGCAATGACTGGAATATTCAACATTTCTTTGACATCTTTAATCAAAGAATAACGTGCCGTATTCAAGTACATATCTTCACGGGTACGACCATGCAGCGCCAATGCGGCAATCCCTGCTTCTTCGGCACGCTTGGCAACCCGCAGAATATTTTCATGCCCATTTAAATATCCTAAACGGGTCTTTAAAGTCACAGGAACATCTACTGCAGCAACCACCGTATCTAAAATTCGTGCCACCAGATCTTCATCTTTTAATAATGCAGAACCTGCTAATTTATTGCAGACTTTTTTGGCCGGGCATCCCATATTGATATCGACAATCTGCGCACCATTCGCTACCTGATAGCGTGCCGCTTCCGCCAACTCGTTGGGTTCAGAACCCGCAATCTGCGCAGAAATAGGCGCCAGTTCGCCGTCAAAATTGGCCCGGTACAGACTTTTCTTGCTCATGCGTAAGGTCTGGTCTGAAGTCATCATTTCACTGACCGCATGCCCTGCACCAAAATATTTACACAACGTCCGGAAAGGACGATCCGTAACACCTGCCATGGGAGCAACAATTAAATTATTTGACAGTTGATATGGACCGATATACATATAAATTCATCACTTTTTCGACTGACATAGTATACTGCATCTGCTGTATAGGCTCATCCTTTTGGAACATGTTTTCATCATTATGAAAAAAACTCTTTTTACTTCGTCTCGGTTTAAATCTTTGAGTATTCTGGCTTTGTCTTTGAGCCTGGCGGCATGCGGCGATGGTTCTTGGTGGTCAAAAAACAATGAACCCACACTAGAAGAAGATCAGGTTAAACGTCTTATTCCACCCCGCGTCAACGATCGTAGTTCTTGGGCCAAGGATATTTACGACATTACCGATCAGCTCGGTATTCCCCAAACCAAAGAAAATATTTGCAGTATTGTGGCCGTCGTCGATCAGGAATCCAACTTCGTGGCTGACCCGCAAGTTCCCGGTTTAGGCGAAAAAGCGGTGAAGGAAGTTCAAGACCGTCTGGATGAAAAATTTAAAGATAAATTGGGTGATACTATTGGTGGAACAGTTGCAGGATATTTCCAGCAAGTTTTAAAAAATCAGCCCAGTCCTGAAAATAATTATTTAAGCCAAATGCGTCGTGTGAAAACCGAACGTGAATTAGATGAACTCTATCGTGAAATTTTTGACTATATGTCAAAACATTATCATGTCAGTGCCTTAACCGGTGCAGCCAAACTGGTTGGTCAAGACATGGGCGAAAAATTAAATCCGATTACCACTTTAGGTTCCATGCAGGTTCATATTGGCTATGCCAAAGAACATAAACGCCAAGGCGGCAATATGGCCGAATTACGTACCGACTTATATAGTCAATATGGCGGTTTATATTATGGCATCCACCGCTTGATGATGTACCCTGCCGATTATGATAAAGCGATTTATCGTTTTGCAGATTATAACTCGGGCATGTATTCAAGTCGCAACGCAGCTTTTCAAAGCATGCTCAATGACTTGACGGCAACCGAGCTTGATCTTGATGGCGATTTGTTGCTTTACACCAAAGATGGTTCAATCCGTTCTGCAGCCAGTCAGTCCGAACGCGAACTGATCAGTGTATTTGCAGCCAACAATATTCTGGTGACACCACGGCAAATTCGTTCTGACCTGAAAAAAGAAAAAGAGAAAAGCTTCGAAGATACGGCAACTTATCGTGCTGTAACCAAGTTATATCAAGAGAAAATAGGCAAAGATCCAATTTATGCTATCATGCCTGAAGTGGTCATTTCAGGTCCTAAACTGAGTCGTGATTATAATACCAACTGGTTTGCAACACGCGTAAACGGAAGATATCAATCATGTATGCAACGGGCAAAAAGAATAAAAATTTAGCGCTCTTTGATTTTGATGGAACCCTGTGTAAAAAGGACAGTTTTACAGGGTTTATCTTTTACGCCTTATCCAAACGCCATATTGTCAAACAAGGCATTAAAATTTTGCCCTGGATTCAAGCTTATTATTTGAATGTCTATTCCGCCCCTGCCATGCGTTCCAGATTGTTTCGTGCCATGTTTAGCAATGCCAATGCCTTAGAACTGCAACACATGGCACGAGAATACGCAACAAGTTTAATGTCTCAATTAAATCGGCCTTTGCTTAAGCAGCTTAAGCAGCATCAAGCCTTAGGCGATGATGTGGTTTTGGTTTCGGCATCCGTCGATGTCTATCTCAAGCATGTCTGTGAGCTACTCAATATTGATTTAATTTGCACCCATACTGAACAAATCAATAATATCTATACGGGACAATACACCACACCCGATTGCAGTTCGGAACAGAAAAGACAACGAATTTTAGAAAGATATCATTTAACTGATTATGCTGTAATTTATGCTTATGGTAATAGTCATGAAGATCAAGAGATGCTCTCGCTTGCTGATCATGGCTACATGGTTGGTGGGTCTGATCATTTACCAAATATTTTAAATCATAAAAAATTGGCTTAGTTTTATTTATAAATCATAAATAAAAAACCCACAATTTATTGTGGGTTTTTAGCTTTTGAAAAATTACATGTAGCGGATGCCGCCAATACCAAAAGTCTTTTTATAGAAAGGTATCACATTTCCTGCAGCTTGGGCATTGGTTAATTTCATACTAAAATCACCCAGCATTTCAGTCATGTCAGCTTCTCCTACAACCATGACATTCCCACGAATATTCAAGACTCCAGTGCCAGTAAACTTACCTGAAGGACTGCCTGTTCCTCCAGATGTTCCGTTCGCAATTAAGTTCCCATAATAATTAACCACAATATTATGCTGTTTTTCTTTACCGGCAGCCAATTCCAAAGATTGTGATAAAAACAGAATATTAGATATTGTCGCTGGTGACTGAGCCATCAGAGTATCTGATTTCAACTGCCCGGCAGCCTGACAATATTGTAAAAGATAATTGGTAGGACAAATTTTTTGTGCCCGTGTAGTTTTTTGTTCATCGGTAGCGGTAATGTAATAATGGTGAGGTGCAAAAGCATTATAAACAGCATCTTTGGACTCGTCTAATAATTCAGTTTTGATTTTTTGAGTGGAAATTACCGTATTTATAAAGTCTGTTGTTTTAGATAAATTAACTGTCACATTTCCGTCAAACCATAATACTCCAGTAATTTCTGAATTGGCAGTAACTACCCAAGAGTCACTTTGACGAGTCACAGCTACAGGACAAGTAATAACTGTTTCTGCTGTTATCTGTTTATTTTCAGTAGCATCAAAAAAATTATTCTTCATGCATTTTGCATTACCATTTTCTAAAGTAAAAATATAATTGGCATCTTTACGTAAGTCTTCAGGTCTAATAAAGCTTTTAGGGGTATAAGCTACCACTGTAATACCAGCATTACTTAAAGCAGATGCATCATAAGTCTGGTTATTATTTTTATTAATAATCCCTCCTGAAACCTCAAGTGTTACACCAGAAGCAGAAAGGTCTTCTAATTTATTTACGCGCAATCCACCGGCAAAAACTGAACCTGTTTGTGATTTGCTTTCTAATTCTTCAGTAATAACGAATTGGGAACGTAAAATCGAGGTGGTTCCACCACTGATTGTCCCAGTCTCAATCTTGGCAATATTTGCAAAATTAGTATCTGCTTGGTCTTTTAAAAATTTAGACAAAGCCTGATAACCAATCATAGCCTGCATTTGTGCTTGGGTTTGTGCATGAGCTGTCGTTGCACTCGATTGTAGATTACGCATTGAAGACATATAACCTACAGTAAGAACAGTTAAAGACAGTCCAACTAGCACAATAAATAAAAGAGATGAAAAACCTTTCTGTTTAGAACAAAATAGAATTTCTTTAGGGACTTTCATATTTTTAAATATATTATTCATTTTTGGCTCCCCTATTTAAAATTAACTAGGCAGGTCACATTGCTAATGGTCTTAGCACTTGTAGCACTACTCGCCGCATAAGTTTTGGCTGTGAGTAAGACCTGATATTTACCACCACTCGAAGTACTATTTTTAACGCCAAAAGGTAGACAACCGCTTATTTCCTGAACTTGTATATTAATTTCGCCAATATTATTTGTATTATTCGAAATTCCAGAACTACTGAGCGTACTTTCCACTTGAATAAGTAATTCCTTTGCAAGTGTATCTGCAGGTTTTGCCAGACTTGAACAACTATAACCGGTATTTTTCCCATAAAAATACAAACCATTGCTGTGACTTTGTAATGCCTGGCAATCTGTATCGGAAACTTTCCAAACCAAAAATTTTCCAGCTGCTTTTTTGCTTGTTGAATCCAGATTAACCGTATTACCCTCTGAATCCAGTACCTGAAAATTCGTCCCGTACCCTGCATTAGTATTGGTTATTCCAAACCCCATTCCTTGCAAGATACGGTCAGCTGCAATAAAACCCAACGTCATACTGCTATCTACTTTAGCGCCTAAAGAAGATTCAGCGGTCACCTTTCCCGTCGTAATAAATGCACGCAGCATGGCCAAAATAATAATAATGGATAAGGCCATTGCAATTAAAATTTCAAGTAAAGATACACCACGCTGTGAAAAATTCAGGTTATTCATATTCCCTCTCCTTCACGGCGACATTTGTACTTTGACAGGCACAAAGGTATCACTACTCTTGACCTGAAGCTCAGCATAGGTCACGTCTACATTTGCCTCTGCCACGCCATTATTCGGATTTGTGGTGCCATCCAAAGCCTTAACAGTAAAAGCCTGCTTTTTTACGATACAATCAGCTTGCTCATTTGAACCTGCTATCTCTACTTGTATAGAATGAGTTCCTACAGCTTTAGCACCGCATTGGGCAGAATTTTCCAGCTGCTGGCGAAACTGATTAATTGTATGTAAATGGATATTCTGATCACGATGTATGACCGCCGTACGGCCTGCAATAAACGCTGCCCCTAAACCAATAATCGCCATCAATACAATAGAAATTAAAACCTCAATTAAGGTCACACCCTGCTGACATTTCAATGAAGGTGAAGATTTATAATGCACCTGTTGCATTTGTTCCCCATTCGCAGTAATGCTATAAACAGTACAATTTGCTGTCATTACATAAGCATTGTTGTTGAGTGGAATTTTATTATTACATTCATTGGATAAGGTCACTGTAACCGTGGGTTCAATTACAACCTGCAATACTATTGAATCTGTTGTGCTGTCGTCCTTATTCCTCACGATTATTTTTTTATTGGTATTATCCACAATCAGTAGTGCCGCTGGTGCTGTACTATCAATGGGCACTGCATTTGGATTACGAATAGCTTCGTTTTTTGCCCGACTGTAGGCTTCCAGAAATAATTTTTCAGTCTTGGTAATTTGTGCATTTGCCACCCAAGCTCGCCCTAAAGGAAAGATTGCTAAAGCGAGCATGGCCAATAATGCAATTGCAATCATTAGCTCAATAAGCGTAACTCCACGGTGCTGACTTACCATGATGTTAGACCACCGCAGCTGGAGCCACCTGTGATTGTTCTTATATTTTTATTGGTTAAAGATAGACTACAACCTGCAACGTGTACCTGTTTTCCCCGTTGCGGTTAAAGTGTACGATGTAGCAGAGTTACATTTGCTGTATATTCAAATGTTTCTGTTTCTGCCGGTTGCCAAGCAGTAGCATATTCCTGAGTTTTGACTGTAGATACAGTCGGATTTGTTGTTGGAATGGGATAAGTTAAATTTCGTTGGTATAAGCTTTCAATGACTAAACTTAATGTTACAAGATCAGCTCCAGCATTACGCGCCTTCGCTTTAGTAATGTAATTGGAGTACATTGGCATCGCAATTCCCGCAAGAATAGCCAGAATTAAGACTGTAACCATAAGCTCTACAAGAGTAAAACCTGATTCAATTTTTTGAGCTAGTAAAGATGACTTTTTGTACATTTTTCTTTCCTACACCAGATGGCATATTTACCTACAGAAAAATAACACATCACATTTCGGTGGTGTTTCAAAAAGTATGCTAGCGTTAAACAAATCCGTTATTAAGGTAAAAGAAAGTCAAATCAAAGGCTTTAAAATGATTTTCGAGCTTTTTAGAAAAGTTGCAA